>PWGF01000218.1 GCA_003554375.1 Spirochaetaceae bacterium | reverse complement strand
TGATGCACGACGATATCGTAGTTGCCGGTCTCGGCTCGCCGTTCCGGCTGGGCGGTGATCACATCCGAGTTGCTACTCTCGCCATGGCGTCGATGAAAGGGACTGTCGACTCCGTAGAGTGCTCGAGCCGACTCCCCAAGGCCGGACAAGTAGCCGTCGATCTGGCGCCATATCCGGAGCTCCTCCTGTAGCTCTTCCTTCCGTTCCTCCCGCCGGCGGAGAGGCGCTCGCTCGGCCTCCATCAGCTCGTCGATCATGTCTTCGGTGCTCTCTCCGCGGGAGAGTCCAGGGATATTGCGTTCTGCGTGAGCGCTCGGAGGGGTTACGACAAAGAGACATAGGAAGAACAGCCCGACCGCCGAGGCGCGGCACAGGGCGACAAGCATGCCGAGCTGAGTACTCAATGCATAGCCCCCCCGGTTTGTTGTTCGTTTTAGCCTTTGGCGCATAGCGGCTCCACATGTCGTGTAGGAGTAGGGGGAGCTTCCGCGCCAACAACACAACCGCCGGGGGCAGGCAAGGCATGCTCGGAGTATCACCGGACGGGCACGTGCAGATGCACGACGGTCGCCGGCGCGCCCTCAAGCATTCTCATCGAGCAAGACTCCGAGCGCCTCCCGGATACGTTCCTGTACCCGTTGTAAAGCTTCGGGCGGAAGCTCCTTAATCACTTCATCGGTCTCGGCGTCAATAACCTTGACAACCACCCGTCCCAACTCCTCGTTCACAGTGAAACTTAGCTTTCGATCCAGGGTTCCGGCAACCATCCGGAGCTCCTCGATCGAGCGGTCGATATCGGGGTGGCTTCCAGGAAGCTGCTCGTGGGCATCACGGCCTTCCCGTGCCCGACCAGTCGGAAGCTTCGACTCCTGCCCTGCAGGCGGATAGAAGGATCTCGGCGTGCGTCCATGCGTTCCAAAAACCTCCATGCTCATAATATCTTACCTCCCTGTAAGATATGGCTACGGGGGAGAGCGCGAGCTCCCCCGGTAGCCGAAGTTGTCGCCAAAAGAGATGACGTCCAGCAATCTCTCTCGGCATCAGTGCCTTATGGCGAGAACGGAGCAATCGCCGATGTTGGAGTGCTACTCCAACAGTTCCAACACGGACTGAGGCTGGATGTTCGCCTGAGCAAGCATTGCCGTGTTGCTGTGCGTCAGGATCTGGTTCCGTACAAAATGAACCATCTCCCGCGCCATATCGGTGTCGCGTATCTGCGATTCAGCGGCCGCGAGGTTCTCGGATGCGATTGCTACTCCACTGCGCGCCATTTCGAATCTGTTCTGATAGGCGCCCAGATCCGCTCGTTGGCGCGACACCTGTTGCAGGGCGTTGTCAACGGTACCAATCGCTTGGTTCGCTCCTTCCGGCGTCGAGATGCTGATCATCTCGTTTTCCTCGCCGATCAGGCCCAAGCCCTGCGCGGTCATCGTTCCGATGTATACGCGGGCGTTCTGGTCCATGTTTGCTCCGATGTGGAACTGCATGACCTCGCCCACTTCCGAGTCCCGGGCGAAACGCCCGGTCAGCATGTTCAGCCCGTTGAACTGGGCATGCGAGGCAATTCGATTCACCTCGTCTACCAGCTGCGAGACCTCGACCTGGATCTGCATTCGATCCTCTGCGGTGTAGATCCCGTTTGAGGACTGAACCGCCAACTCGCGGATGCGGTGAAGAATATCGTGCGTGTTCTGCAGATACCCTTCGCTTGTCTGAATGAACGACACCGCGTTTTGGATGTTGCGCTCCGCCTGATCGAGCCCGCGAATCTGGCTCCGGAGCTTCTCACTCACCGCCAGTCCCGAGGCGTCATCGGCGGCGCGATTGATCCGTTGACCGGACGACAGACGCTCGATAGAGGTCTGCATTTCGCCCTGGCGAAAACGGAGCGTTCGATTCGCAAACGCCGCGCTCGGGTTATGATTGATGATCATAGGCCCTCCTTGAAAAGATCTCCGAGGCTATCCTTGCCTCGGTCCGCCGAACACGGGGCACGGAAGCTGGATCGCGCTTCTTCCGTCTCCGTTCGTCCCCGCTGTACGGAGACGCATCAGCTTCGTGCGCCGGGCGCGTGAAGCTGCGCGTCTCCGCAGTTCGACTTGGAGGGCGTTTGTCAAAGAACCGATCTCTCCGGCCACCCTGGAGCGCGCGGCTGCCAAAGCGTGAGCAGGCCGCTTGGACCAGGAAGGGCGGAGGAATCCCGCGGGGAGGAAGAGAAAAAGATCCCCGCCCCGCGGGATACGCTCACTGCTCTTGCTGCTCCTACTGGAGGAGCTGCAGGACGTTCTGCGGCAGCATGTTCGCCTGGGCCAGCATCGCCGTGCCGGACTGGGACAGGATCTGCTGGCGCGTGAAATCCACCATCTCGTCCGCCATGTCCGTATCCCGGATCCGGGATTCCGCGGCCTGGAGGTTTTCCGCCCCGACATCCAGTCCGCGAATGGCAAACTCGAGTCGGTTCTGGTATGCTCCGAGGTCCGCCCGCTGGCTGCTAACCTGTTGCAGTGCCGCGTCGACCACCCCGATGGCACGGTTTGCGGAGTCCGGATCGGCGAGACTCATGACATCACCGTCGATCGCTTCCTCACGGACGCCCAGTGCGGCAGCCGTCATGGTGCCGACGTGGACCTGGATCCGCTGATCCATATTCGCTCCGATATGGAAGTGCATCGATGCGGTCACTACGTTCTCCCCGGTATCTTGGGCGAAGCGACCGGTGAGCATATTGAGCCCGTTGAACTCCGCGTGCGATGCAATGCGGTCGATTTCGTCTACGAGAGCGGAGACCTCGACCTGGATCTGCATCCGATCCTCATCAGTGTAGATGCCGTTTGATGACTGCACGGCGAGCTCACGGATTCGTTGAAGAATGTCCTGCGTGTTTTGGAGGTAGCCTTCAGTTGTCTGAATGAAGGATACGCCGTCTTGCGCGTTGTCGGAAGCACGCTGCAGGCCACGAATCTGACCGCGTAGCTTCTCACTTACCGCCAAGCCTGAAGCGTCGTCCCCGGCACGGTTGATGCGCTGTCCAGAGGAGAGGGCCTCGACACTGGACTGCATTGAACGCTCGGTCTGACCGAGCTGCCGCTGCGCAAACGCCGCACTCGGGTTGTGATTGATGATCATATCTTCCTCCTTGAAGAGTGTTGTATCCTTGGGCATCCATGCCCGCGGTGATATTGCTGTCTGTCAAGATTGCTAACTATAGGCCTCTCTCACCTCACCTCCTTTCACTGCTCATGCGTATGGGCTACTGCATCACACAGTGCTTGACATCTATCTCCGCATCCATGGGTAAATGAGCTTCCGAGGCCCACGGCGCACGCCGGTACATCCGCCGACTGCCCGGAGCCTTGTCCGTTTCCTCAAACTTCCCCCTAAAGCTACTTCGAAGTATAGTACAAAACCTTCGATTCGTCACGCCTCACAAAGCGAATTTTGCGTTCACTGAGCGCCATTTCACGCTCTTGGAGGGTTATGCTCGTTCCTGAGCCTTCCTGGGGGCTTGGTGTCCGGTTGGAAAAGAGGGTTCACAGGCGCCGTGTTAAGCCTTTATCGACTATCTCCGCGTCTCTAGCGCTTCGAGTTAGGTTTCGTGCTCGAGCTTCTGGAGATAAGTCGAAGCGACCGGATCGTTGGGCTCGATCTCCAAGGCGGTTGCGAAGTAAGCTCGCGCGTCTTCGGTCTTTCCCGTCCGGAGGCTGAGAACCCCGAGGTTGGAGATGATCTTGGGATTGTCGGGCTCCAGCTTAAGTGCTTTCTGGAGGTTCTCCAGCGCCTCGCGGTAGTGTTCCATTTCCAGTCGGCAAATGGCGAGCTCGTTCAACGTGTCGGCGTTCTCTCCTCCGTGCTTCAACGCATACTCGAACGCTTCACCTGCTTCCTGGAAGCGGGAGAGCCGTCGCAATCCCCAACCCAACAAGAACCACGCGTTCCATACGTCCGGGTGAGTCTTCAGAAAACGCCGTATCTTCTCGATTCCCTCTTTTTCCTTCCCCATCCGGATGAAGTCGTAGGATTCTTTGAACAGCTCATCCAATAGGTTCTCTTCCTCAATCTCGGTAACGATACGTTCCGCTTCCGCCAGTTTTTTGTCGTCGTCACCCTCTTGACGATAGCGCTGCATAAGCTCGTGCGCCCGATTGTAGTTTCGGCGCTTCAAGAAGAAGAACGCAGCGTTAAAGGCTGCGTCGGCCGGCGCATCGTCGTGTGTTAACAGCTCTTGGTAGGTGTGAAACGCTGCGTTGTCGTACTGGTCCTGTTCAGCCTCTTCTTCCCGACGCTCGGAAAGCTCTGCACGCTGCTCGTAGAGCAGCGCCAAATTGAGCAATGGTCGCGTGTCGCCCGGAAGAAGGCCGCGGAGAGCAAGGAATATCTCTTCTGCGATATCATAGTCCTGGTTCTTAGCTTTGACGATTCCGGTTTCCGTGAGCTCTTCCACAAGCTGCGGGCGGACAGCCAGAACGAACTCTCGGTAGTAATCTGCATCATGGTGCGTAGGCTGGTAGGCCAGGATTTTGAGCATCGCGGACACGATCATCTCCCAGCTGAGTCCGGTGAGATCGTCTACCTGTTGTCCGGGCGGTATTTCCACCGGAAGCTTGCGCGTAGGGTCAAGCTCGAACTCCCCGATGGTGCGCTCCAGCTCCATGGGTAGCTCTACAAAGACGATGTCGGCGAGGGGGTCCGGCTGATTCGTAGTTTCGGGGTGATTGTTGTTGGTCATAGCAGCTGCTCCTCACTATATCCTCATACTGTCTCTGGTTCTTCGGACTGTTCGCACTCCGCCGGTATGGAAGCCCGGGCTGTTACACAACGGAGATGCATTCCCTTGAAGAAAGGTGCCGAACTGCAACGAGGCATCGATGCGCTACAAGCGCCGCCCCGTTCGGCTCAGCCTCCCCAACCGCCGGGGAGATCCGTAGCCGGCCGTGGCCGTATTGTGCCGGTCTCTCTGCCCTCTACTGTCGAGGCCGGCCGTTACCAATGGTCCCCGGCGTCCGGCGCCTGTTGTCCTGTTTATGCCGTAGCCGGTACTTGTCCTTCAGGTAGTTGTTGATACGAAGCTTATACTCGGCCGGAATCCGTTCCGAGTCGAACTGAATTGCGAAAGCGGCGATGTCCGAGCGCCCCTCTACCGGTTCATGACGGATTACTCTTCCCGGCACCTCGACGATATCCTTGTTACGGGCAAACTCTAAACGAAGCGAGCACGGCTTTTCCACCAACAGTTTGGCAAATCCTACCAGAATGACTTTGCCACCTGAGAAGCTGAGGTCGCGGACAACGCACCGACGGGGAACCCCTTGAACTGCCAAATATGTGGCCTTTGGATTGATCCCCATATGCTCGAAAACCTCCGGCGTCATAGTTATGCGCTCTTCACTCCGCTTCTTGCTATTCGAGCTGGCTTCCAGAAGCGTGCCGAGAATTTCTATCAGGGTATCCGGGGGGCGTTGAGTGAACTGGAGCGTCAGAAATGTAAGATTCGTTGCCTGCGTGTCACTGTTGTACGGCGAATAGGCGGTAATGCGCGCGGTTACGAAAAACGTCAGCGGATCTTGCTTGTCCGATTGGATGAAACTGAACCGCAGTGAGACAAGGTTCCCGGCTTTCCGAACCTGCTCGGTGAAGGCCTGTGTCTTGTTGACTATAGTCTTGGCTCCCACGAGCGACGAGCTATAGATGATGCACGGCCACTGGTAGCCCAAGCACTTTATGAAGACGTGCTTTGTGTCCAGCGAGACTGCTTTGATGACATCCTTGGTGAACGTTACCTCGGTGTCCCGATATCGCTCGTAGTAATCGGCTATCTGTTGGCTGGTGCTGATGGACATGTCGACGGAACCATGGTACGCGTCCCTTGCAACGTCGTCAATCGAATCGGGGTGCCGCGCAACCTCAGCCGTGGTGCTGGTTCTCCTCCTCGTGGTTTCCGGCGTGAGCGTCTTGTGAGCTTGCGCCTGTGAGCGCGTCATCTATTCTGCGTATGAGATCGTCCGTGATGCGAGCCGCTTCCTTGGTCCATCCGGTGCTCTGCCCCGGATCTCCCTCGGTGGGCGGCCCGCGTTTCTCATGCTCTCCGTCGTCGGCGTTCATCCGCCCTTCGGCATTGGCGTGCGCTTCGGCAGAAGCCTGATCGGCGCGATGGGTGAGCTTCAGCGTTTCGTCGGAGAGAAGCAACCCCGCCAGGATGGCAATCTTGAGATTGTCCTGCGTGCCGACCGATTCGCGGATCTCCTTCACTTTCTCTTCAAAACGTCGAACCACCCTGGTCAAATGCCGGGGGTCCTCGTCAGTTTGGACGGTAAAACTGGTGCCCAGAAGCTCAATCTTCACCGGTTTCAAAAGATGTCAAGCTCCGACTCCACCGCTTCAGACTCTGACTCTGAGGCGTCTGCATGCTCGCCATCCGGGTCATCCGTGGCGTCCGCGGGCGATTCTTCCCCACGGCGATCAGACGCGGAACTGGCCGGTGCCTTTTCGTGGGTGCGAGCCGCGGGATCACCGTGTGAGGGCGAGGGAGGCGCATCGGCTACGCTACTGTCTTCTGGGGTGGGCGCGCTCCCCGCGGCTGCATCGGCATCCGCTCCAAGCGACTCGCTGCTATGTGAAGCAGCCGGCGGGGCGGGGTTCTCGGACACTGTCTCACCCTGCACCGACTCGGAGGTCTCCGCATTGCTCGCATCGGTGCGATCGGTCTCGATACCGGCAGAGTCCGTACCAATGGATGCATCTCCGCCGTCTCCGGGCAGTGCGCCGTCCTCCAGCACGTCCAGGCTTCGCAGAGCGTTGGTTATGCCCTGCTCGATCTCGCTCTGGCTCTCCTTGAACTCCGTGATGAGAACCTCGAGCTCTTCGATCCGCCGACGGTACCGGTCCAGTGAGCTCCGAAGGGAGGTGTTCTCCTTTTGGAGCGTTTCGATTTGCTCGACAGCCTTCCGTACCCGCTCCTCAAGGGTCTTTATCTGCTCCAATGTAACCATATCCGTCCTCGTCTATACGTTACAAGCGAACGTTCACAACCGGAGCTTTCGACCCCCGGAACCGCACAACTGACCGTCCGAAGAGATCCCCGTCCGAAGAGGACCAACCGGCGGCTAACGGCTACCGACATGTGACGAACGGGCCGCAGCGTCCTTTCGGGCTTTCTAGCCGAGGTTACGTTTGGCCTCGTCGACTAGAGCTCGAAACGCTTCCGGATCCTCGATGGCCATATTGCTGATAGCTTTCCGGTTGACTTGGACCTGGGCATTGCGCAGTCCCTGTACGAAACGGGAGTAGGTGATACCTTCGTTTCGGCACGCGGCGGAAATACGTGTTACCCAGAGCCGTCTGAAGTCCCGCTTTCTCGCCTTCCGGTCCCGGTACGCGTAGCTGTACGCTTTGGCGAGGGCGTCTTTCGCGGTCCGGTGCAGGTTCTTCCGTCTTCCCCAATAACCCTTGGTCTGCCGGGTTATAGCCTTCCTTCGCTCTTTTCTTCGTGCTGAGTTGACTGCTCTCGGCATTTTCTCAATCTCCTAATCGTGCTTCCTGGTTCCTTCATTGAGAATGCGATGCAGATCCGCCGCTCCGGCACGGCTCCGAAGCCCGGTGGGCACGCTCCGCTGTCCCAACCTCCGCTTCAGTACTTGGCGGTCATGGCGTGCCGCTGCGGTTCTGCTCACCGCCGTTCTCCAGAGAGTCGACAACGACTCTTGCCTCGCTCAGGCCGTACCTCCCTGCTACGAGCCGGTACGAACCCACCGCGAAAGGCTAACCGTAGACCGGCTAGCCGTAAGGGAGTTGCTTCTTCGCGCGGCGCGCTTCCGGTGCGCTCAACACTCCCGCCTTCCGAAGATGCCGCTTTCGCTTTGTCCTCTTCTTGGTCAGGATGTGTCCTCGGTTCTGCTTGGTGTATTTAACCTTGCCGTTTGCCGAGAGCCGGTAGCGCTTCGCGGCGCTCTTTCGTGTTTTCATCTTTGACATAGTAGTGCTCCTTCGGAGTTCGTATCCGTTTGCCTGATCTGTCTCTCCCGTCCGGCGTCAACGCGAGAAGGACTAAAGCTCCGTGAAGCTTTCGCAGTGGCGGAAGAACCTGCTTCCGGACCCGTTGGGTTTCAGCGCGTTCCGATGCGAATGCACGGGCCGAGGCGCGCGCTATACCAGGGAAGCATTCCGGAGCTACCATCGCTGCGCGCAATGCAGCTACACGGGCCGGCTAAGGGATCGCCACTGCGCCGAGGCCTATTTCTTGCTCTTGGGACTGATAATCATTGACATGAACCGCCCCTCCATGGCCGGCCGACGGTCCACATTGCACGCCCCTTCGAGCAGGTCGAGAATCCGCTCGAGTACGTCCTTTCCCCGTTCCGTATGAGCCATCTCACGTCCGCGGAACCGGATTGTAACCTTAACCTTGAAACCTTGCTCTAAGAACTCGCGTATATGCTTGGTCTTGAACTCGAGGTCATGCTCCTCGATCTTGGGCTGCATCCGGACTTCTTTGAGCCGGACCTGCTTCTGTTTGCGCTTCGCCTCCCGATCCTTCTTATCCTTGTCGAACTTGAACTTTCCATAGTCCAGAATCTTACAGACCGGCGGTTTTGCCTGAGGTGCAACCTCTACCAGATCCAGTCCCTTTTCTTCAGCAATTCGCATGGCCTCGGGAGTGGGCACAATGCCCCGTTGATTCCCCTCATCGTCTACCAGGCGAACTTCCCGAACGCGGATCATTCCGTTTACACGTAGGTCCTTTGAAGCCAATCTACCCCCTTTTCGGAGTCCAAAGCCGTAAGGTGACTATACCAAAAGCGATTACGCCTGTCCACTGCCGTCCAGAACGTAACAAATCTCCTCCGCCAGAAGGTTAGCCGCAATCGGGGGGATACGAACCCCCCGGGTGAGACATATCTCCTCGCGAGGCGTGAAGCCGAGGCGCCGGCCCAGGCGTAGGAAATCCTTCCGCGTACAGAGATGGATGTTGGGAGTGTTGTACCACTCGTAGGGGAGGGTGCGGGTCACCGGCATCCTCCCCATTAACGCCAGTTGGATGCGATTGAGTATGAATGCGAAGTTCGGAAAACTCACAATTACCCTGCGTCCCACGCGCAGCATCTCCTGCAACAGAAGCACCGGCTTGTGTACAACCTGGAGCGTCTTATTGAGGATCACGAAGTCATAGCTCTGTGACGGATAGTCCTTCAGTCCTTCGTCCAGGTCTCCCTGGAACACCGAGATTCCGCGTGCGATGCAGCACCGTATCATGTCCTCTTCGATATCCACTCCGCGGCCGTGTGCTCCGCGCTCGTCCCGTAGCCGCGCCAGAAGCTCACCGTCGCCGCAGCCGAGGTCCAATACGGTGCTACCTCTGGGGACTACGCCGACAATTTCGTCGTAACTGAAGCGGCGGACCGGATCGGGCTGCATTTGCGAGCCGGCCCCGCGAATGTCCGAACACCCGTCGGGGCTAGCCAGGTCCGGCTTGCCGGCTGCGGTGGACGTACTGTGAGGCGTAGAATCCGGCTTCCCGGTGAACGCACCACCTGCGGGCGACTCTGCGCCTGGGCTAGCCGCGCCGCCATGGTTAGCTCCACCGCCCCGTTGTCCTGGTGTCATAAGTGCCATCCTTCAGAGTCGCCTCCATTCGGCTTGGCGCCCGGCGCCCGGCACGAGGTACATTCCTTAGCGGCAGAAGCGGCAGAGGCTGACGCCGGGGCTCGCCGCCCAAGCGCGCCGCCGCGCTCAACGCCGGGCTCCGTTTTGACCTTCTCGAGCCTGCTGAAATGCGGTCTCCAAAAACGCATCCACGATCCCTTCCTGTCGATGAGATTCGAGAAGGAAGGCATCGTGACCGTACGGGCTCGATATCTCAGTATAGCTGACATCCTTTCCGTTTTTCATAAGCGAGTAAACGATCTCTTTTGAGTGGTATGGCGGATAGAGCCAGTCACTCGTGAAGGAGACGATTAGGAACTTGGTCGTTGTTTCGGCGAAGGCGGCGTCCAGACTCCCGTACTTGTCCGCCAGATCGAAGTAGTCGATTGCTCTGCTTATGTAGATATAACTGTTTGCATCGAACCGGTCGACGAACGTTCCGCCTTTGTACTCCAGATAGCTTTCGACTGCAAACTGATCTTCCATATCGAACTCGAACGAGTCTCGCTCTTGCAGCCTGCGGCCGAACTTCATCCCCATCGATTCGTCCGACAGATACGTGATATGCCCAACCATTCGAGCGATCGCCAGACCTCGAGCGGGGGGTTCTCCTTCGTAATAGTCGCCGTTGTTCCATCGCGGGTCACCGGTTATGGCGTTCCGCCCGACCGCGTTGAATGCAATGCCCTGCGCGGACATCCGCGCGCTGGAAGCAAGGACTACGGCGGAGCGTACCCGATGGGAGTACGTGGTAGCCCATTCCAGCGCCTGCATTCCGCCCATCGAGCCCCCGGCAACTGCCAGGAGTCTGTCGATTCCCAGATGGTCCAGGAGCTTCACCTGCACTTTGACCATGTCGTGGATCGTGACAACCGGGAAGCTCATCCCGTACGGTTTTCCGGTATTCGGGTCGATCGAGGAGGGGCCGGTGGTTCCGTGACAGCCTCCGAGTGTGTTGGAACAGATAACGAAGTATTTGTTGGTATCGAAGGCACGGCCGGGGCCGACCATCGGCTCCCACCAGCCGGGATGAGTATCGGTTGAAGAATGGAGTCCGGCTGCATGAGCGTCACCCGAGAACGCGTGGAGGAGAAGGATAGCGTTGGAGCGCTCCGCATCTAGAGTGCCGTAGGTCTCGTAGCGCACCGTCACGGGGCCGAACTCCTTACCGCTGTCGAGTACAAGCCCGGAGCCGGGCGCACCGAAGCTGAAGCTCTGGGGTTCTACGATGCCCAGCGGCGAGGTGGCCGGTGGCTTGTCCTGCCGTGTCCTGTCTGGCGCCATATGGTAGCGGTAATCTAGGCGCCGGGGCTTACTGGTGTCAAGCCGTGGTAAGAGGTCAGCCAAGGCAAACGCAGTTGAACGCTGCCACCGGGAGGGCGGCGGCGAGTGCCCGGGCCTGGCGCTTGCCGGTGGCCCGTGGGTGGTACTGAGACTGAGAGGGGCGGGAATACTCGTTTCATCGGCTTCTCGCCGCCGTAGTCGAACCGTGCTGGTCCAACTGCGTTTGCCCTGAGAGGTCAGCGAAGCCGGCGCCGGCAGGGCTTGTTCTCCGGTTACCGGTGTGGTAACGTTCTTAGCCGATTATGGTCCTGTTTCTTGTCGTCGGTATTCCTCTTTTCCACATGGCGCTCGTGTCCGTAATGGCCGGGCGGAACGTTTCCGGCACCATCGTGCTAGGGTCATGGTATCGAGGGCTGCTTTGGGGAGTCCCGGTTGCCCTATTGCTCAATTATCTTCTTGTGCCGGCTGAACCCCCGTACACTCCGGGCGGGCTTTTTGCATTTTTCACTGCGGGCCATTTCCTGGGACCAGGGCTTCTTGCGTTGCTGGGGGTGGGAGTGACGGCCCGGCACCTCTTCTCCGAGCGCGGAGTAGAGCTATTTCTCGGGCTCACAGCTTTCTTCTGCGGAACGTTTACGGTTTTGGGTGTGGCGGATGCGGTTGTCGCCTTTCGTCATCCGGACGCGTATCAGCTGTTCCTCCTGCCCGTCGGCAGAATTGGTGTAGTTACACTGGGCGGAGCACTTCTCACGGCGTTCAAAGTCCAGCGGGGGAAACTCCGAGCGCTCTACGTGCCGGCAGCGCTCGCGGTGCCGTGTCTTTTCGGTCCGGTGCCTATGCTATTCTTCCTGAACTATCCGGGATATGCTATCCTGGCTACAGTCGGCGCCACAGTCGTCGCCGGCGGCCTCGTCTATGTCGTGCAGCGCAGGTACTTTCCGTCAATCGCATAGCCGCAAGCTTCGGGAGCTGTTAATGCGGTGGGGCCCGAGGCCACGCCTCGGGTGGTCGCGAGCACGCCGGCCTTGCTTCCGCCTTACGGTGAGCGTCCTGCCGGCAACTATTGCCGTCGTGCTCTCCGTTTTTCTGTCGGGGTGTGGTCCTCCCAACCTGGTACTCGTCGACGATCTCACAGCGGCGCTTGGCGAGCTTTACGATGATGATCCGTTTTTCGACAGAGGCCTGAGGTTCAGCCGAGAATATGAGGCTCGAATCGTACCGCCCGCCGAGCTCGCCGACCGCATTCAGCAGGAGGCGGAAGCTGGACGAGAACGGATTATTGTCGGCCCTCTGTATGCGGATCTTCTTCGGGATGACACGCTTCCGCCTGAGGAGCTCGGCGTCGAGCTCGGGATCTTAGTAGTGGGAGAAGTGGGCGCCGCGGCAGCTGCCGACCTTCCTTCGAGCACCAGAATCCTGCGGTTCGATCGAACAGACGAGTTCCGGGCGGCAGGCGTGCTCGCCGCCGAACGCGCCGGGGACGGGGTAGTTCGGCTGTTCGCGTACCCGGACGCGACCGGCGCCGAATCCACGATACGCTACAAGGAGCTCGATGCGTTTCGCGCCGGCGTTGCGGACGCCGGAGGCCGGTTGGAAGACACAGTGTATTCGCAGATGCCCTCGCGTGAAGAGTTGCGAGGCGACTTGGATGACGGCCCGGAGGCGGAGCACGCCGGTGCGTATGGCATCTTTCTGGGTCATGGTACATGGCAGGCTATCGAAGTCTTGTGGGATTCGGAGGTACCGGTGGTCGCGGAGTGGGTTGGACGGCCGGATGGGCCGGTCGTAGCGACGGTTGAGCCGGATTTCAAGGAGTTGTTCATGAGGTTTTTCAGCAATGGCCGGCCGGGCCCGGAGCTCTTTGGCCCTGGAAGGCTTGTGAAGCGCGAATAACCGAATATAATGGTATACAGGGGCAGGGGAAGGTGGTTGTGCAATCGAGAGCTCGCTCATAGCCATGGTCGGCCGTTATAACGTCGTAGCCAACCGTTTTAGCTGCGGTAACGGGCGGCAAGATTTGACAGCCATATCCCCGAAACATATACTTCGCAGTACCATGGAGGGACTGTGTGCTAAGCCAAGGAGGAGACACGCATGAGACGCCACCGGCAACTCGCGGTAACGGTAATCGTGGTGTTCTTGTTTTCAGCGCCGCCGCTGCTGTTGGCGCAACAAGAAGATCAGCCGACCGATTACCGTACGGTAACGATCGAGAATTTCGCGGATCCGGAAGCCAGCCCCTGGAGCGCCCGCGCCAGCAGGTTCATCGACGAGGGCCGATTCCGCTATAACTATTTCCCCGAAGGACCGGATGCGTTGTATCGGAGGACGCCGGAGGAGGAACGAAGCTCGTTCGGGATCAACGCAGGCTTTCTCCGTCCAGGTTACAACTACATCGAGGTCTTCCCGGTGGAAGAGACTGCTAACGGGGAGATCCAGCCGCGCGGCGTTACACTGCCGGGGCGAGCTGAGGAAATCGATCTCTGGATTTGGGGCTCAAATCACGATTTCTACGTAGACCTGCATCTTCGGGATCATCGGGGGATCATCCATCGGCTGCACGTTGGCGATCTGGACTACAACGGGTGGAGAAACCATCGCGTGCGGATCCCGCCCGCAATCCCGCAGACTTCGCCTACGCTTCCGCGGGTGCGGGAGCTCGAATTGGTGAAGCTGGTCGTGTGGACCCGGCCGCTTGCGGATGTCAGCAATTTCTTCGTCTATTTCGACGAGATTCGGGTCTTCACCAATCTTTACGAACCGTGGTTCGACGGTGAGCAGTTGGGTGATCCTCAATACTACGAAGAGCTGTGGGACCGGCAGGATCCCCCGCCGACGCAAGGACAATGAGGAGGAGCGAGCGATGAAACGTCTGGCGTTTGTTGTGACGATAATGGTTGCGCTCGCCCCGGCGGTGTTTGCGCAGGAAGTTGGCTTGGAAATCGATCCCGGGCAGTTAGGTATTGATGCTTCGCAGCAGCGGCTGGTGGAGATATCGGTGACGCAATTCGAAGATCCGGGGTTCTGGAGAGTCTCTATGCCGCGGGACTCCGGGTTGGTTGAGTGGCGCCGGTTCGAAGGAGCGCCCGCTGATCGGGAGCCTCTGGACATGGAGGAACAGGTCGGTTTCGTACCGGAAGAGGGCGACCGGTATGTGCTGGGCATTCGAGCCGACTTCTTCCGAAGAGGCAATACGCAGATCGTAATCGAGGCTGATCGGCCTATCTCGATTCCGGGCATCGTGAAGACGATGTCGGTTTGGGTGGTCGGCCGAAATCAACCGCACCGGTTGCGGGGGATCATCGAGGATCAGTTCGGGCACCGGTACACCGTTACCTTCGGTGAGTTGAACTTCACCGGGTGGCGCCGGCTTACGGCGGCGATTCCGCCGACCGTTCGGCAGCGCGATCCCAATATCACTGATCGAGAGGGGCTTCGGTTCCGCGGCTTCATTTTGGAACCGGACCTCATGCAGACGTACGGCAACTACTACGTCTACTTTGACGATATGCGTGCCGTCACGGACCTCTTCGGCGAAGAGCTCCGAGATCCGGACGACATGGTCGACGGATGGTGAGGAGCTCTCCGGGTCTCCTCCAATCGACGGACCCCTCTATCGGCTCCGGGCTTCGCTGTGCGGCGGTGCCGGAACCGGCCCTGGGGCCGGTTCATGCGGCATCGGCGTAGGCGACCGCCCGGAGCCGCCATGCCCCTACCCACCGTGATTGCCCCTGCCCCGCGAAATCTGCATCATGGAGGTCGTTGCTCCGTGATGGCGTACCGTACTTGTATTTCCCCAATGCCTGGACCGCCGACACAGTGAACGAGCGCGCGACCAACGACGCTGACAGCCGTGTGAGAATCGGAGAGGAAGGAGAGTGCATGGATCACTTTGCGTTTCTGAGGAAGGTATACTTCTTTCGGGACTTGGCCGACGACGATATCGAAGAGCTCGCCTCGCTGTGCAAGGAAGCTGAGTTTCCGGACGGTGAGGTGATTTTCCGGGAGGGGGATCAGCCGGAGAACTTCTACGTGGTGACTGACGGCCAGGTGGAAGTGTGGAAGGACTGGGGAAGCGCCGATGCAGATCGGTTGGCGGTCCACGGGGCCGGCCATCTTTTCGGCGAGATGGCGCTGGTGGACGACATGCCGCGAAGCGCCACGGTGATCGCGAAGGGGAGGACACGGACACTGTATCTCTACAAGAAGGAGTTCTCGCAGTTCGTCAGGCGCAACAGTGTCGCCGCCATTTCCGTAATGCGAAGTCTGAGCTCCATGGTGCGAAAGAGCAACGAGAGTTTCGTCGAAGACCTGCGGGCGCAAAACGAAGAGCTCGAGCGTCGTAACGAGGAGTTGCGTGAGGCGCAGCAAGAGCTGCTGCGGCGCGAGCGGCTGTCTACGCTTGGCCGTTTCAGCTCGATGATACTGCATGACATTCGGAACCCCATTTCCATACTGAAGAGCTACGGGGAGATGATTGTTCAACGGTCGGACAATCCTGACCGGGTCGCTGAGTACGGACGCCGCATCATCCGCGAGGCGGATCGGATGAACGCGTTGGCAGGCGAGCTTCTGGATTATAGCAAGGGCGAGATCCGGCTGGATACTACAATCTGTCAGGTCGATCGCCTCCTTGAACGTGTGCAAGAGCTTCTATCTGAAAGAACCGCTTCGCGAGGCATAGAGCTTCAGGTCGAAAATCGCGTGGAGATGCCGGTTATCATCGACGAAGAGCGGATGACTCGGGTGCTGTACAACCTGTGTGACAACGCCAGAAAGGGATCGCGACGC
>PWGF01000185.1 GCA_003554375.1 Spirochaetaceae bacterium | reverse complement strand
AGCTGCTATACGGCATCGGCCGGCTTCGCCATGGAAGGCGCCGGCGTGAGCTTACGGGGGCTATCGAGCAGATTCTCGAGCATGAGTTCAACGAGAGAATCCTCGTATTCGACGCCGATGCAGCCGGAGAGTATGCACGTATCGTTGTCGACCGCGAGTCCGCAGGCCGTCCCATCTCCATGGCCGACGCCCAGATCGCGGCGATCTGTGGGAGTCGACAGTACACTCTCGCAACGCGGAACGAGCGCGATTTCGCCGAAACAGGAGTACACGTCGTAAACCCCTTTGGGGCTTGAGCGACCGTGGCCCTACCGCGATCGCCGCGTCCGTGTAGCGGGATAGAATCGCGTCGCGCGTGCCCGACAGCGGCGGCGGTTTGCTTACGGCAAACGCCGAGGCGATCGGGCTATGCTTCGTCGCTGCGCCGGTCGAGCAGATAGGACCGGAACAGGCGCTCGGATCGCATGACGTACAAGATGATTACCGTGTCTGCTTCGACCCGATAGAACACCCTGCACGGTGGTACAATGAGTTCCCGATACGTCGTTTCCGGCATTTCGGCCGGTTGTCTACCGGAGTTCGCATAGCGCTTCAGTTGCTCAACCGCCGCGAACACTTTCTGCACGTAGCGCATTGCAGCCGGCCGGTTGTCGAGCGCTATGTATTCGGCGATTTCGTCAAGGTCGGATAGAGCCGGCTCCGTCCAGATCAGTCGAGCCACTTGCTCATCTTTTGTTTGGCTGCTTTCTCAGAATAGGCCCGATTCTCAAGGACAGCCCGTTCGCCACGAACAATTCCTTCCAGGACCCGCAGTTTCTCCTGCATGAACTCGAAGGAGTCCACGTCCACGAGGTACGCTGACGGCTTTCCATGTTCAGTGATCAGCACAGTTTCACCCGAATCGCGCATGTCGGACAGGATGCGGGTTGCCTGCCGCTTGAGATTCGTGACGAGCTCGGTCTTCATATGCCACTGATACTTTAGTGATACATTTCTGTCAAGTGGGCGCGGGGACGGCGCGGGCTGTTTGTGCTTGAGTCCCCTCCCCGCTCCATGTGCATGCGTTCCACAGCGCGGTGGCCGCTCTCCCGACAACCGTGAATATGTTGGCTCAGCGCCGTGCCGACCAGGCGTGGTGCCTCGGAATCAAATCTAACCGTGTGCCAGGTTGAACCCGGCAGGCTCGACGTTCAATATGTATCCATGAAAAAGATACAGATCCTGTATCCTGAACCCCAGATGGATGCGTTGCGGCGCGCAGCAAAGCGGCTCGATCGTCCGGTTAGCGACATCGTAAGGGAAGCCACCGCGGAGTGGCTCCAGCGGCACGCCCCGTACGTCGATCCGGAAGCTCGGGAAGCGCCTCCGGTGTTCCGCGCAGGGAACATCCGGGTGCATCCCGACCAGCTGCGGGAGGCGGGTCGGCGCGATGCGTAGTCTCGACACGAACGTTCTTCTGTACGGTACGAACTCCGACCCCACATCCGGAATGACCGAGGCATCGAGGGCGCTTACCAGGCCCGATCTCGATCCCGATCCGGACCGCGGAGGGCGGCGATGAACTCATCCGTAGAGCCGTACGGATTGTCCGCCGTTCCCGCCCAGGCCTCCAGTGCCTCGCCGATACCCGGTTTGCGGAGAACAAGCGCCCCGTCGGTGACGGACACCTCCAAGCGCATGCCGGGCACAAGCCCAAGCGCGTCACGGGACTCCTTGGGAATAGTCACTTCACCTCGTTCACCGACGGAACAGTGCATACTCCAACGATGTGCATAGCTCACTATGGAGGCAAGAGCATGGAGATACGTTTGGACTGTGCGGAGTTATGGGAAGTCCCTTGGGCTTCCTGCACGGATGAACCATGGCGTGTTCGCGCCGGAAAACGCCGATCTGCGCTCACTTCGTCCGACGCCGGGCCTGCTGATATGCCTCTTTACGGTGCAGCACGGCGAGAATGAATACCGCGGTTTCGTCGACTCGAAAGATTACGCGATAATCGCCAACCCGCAGCTTTCGGTAAGGCTTAAGTGTTCTCTTCAGGGGTTCAGAGTAGTGCTCCGGTCTGTGAATGAGCCGGTATTCAATTGCGGCCCGGATTCGGTCTCGCGCAGCACGGTCCACTTCTGGAAGGTCGCTCCGTTTAACCTGCGGGTGGTAAAGAAGCTTATAGCTCAATCGGAACCCCACACATCAGTGTGCGATTCTGCCGACTCCGGTTCGTAACTTGCCTCGCGCTCCGCGGCAATCTCCTGCCAACCGACATCCTCCTGCATCTCAAGAGCATCTGAAACCAGGTCTCTGGCCACCGTGGACAGAGACCTTCCGCGCCTTGAAGCAAGTTCCTCAAGAGCCTGGAACAGTGAGTCATCAACCACCATGTTAATTCTGCGGTTCTTCGTCGGCATATGAACCTTTCCTCCCGTGTCAGTGTACCACTAGTGCTACACCAATACAAAGCAAATATTGACCGGTCACTCGAAGGTGCTCGTAGACACTACCGCCTTCCTCACCGGGATGCCCGGTATGTCGGTTGAAACGGCGGTGTCAGCCGCTAATCTGTGGGAGCTGCGGCAGATGATCGAAATGCTCCTCGCGACTGAACAGCATGAGTTCGTCTTGGGCGGCAAGGGCCGCGATCCAGATATCGTTCGTGTCGATGAGGATCTTCACTTCCACAACTCCGGCTCGATACGATCCTGTTCTTCCAAAGCTCTATCGACCGCGGGATCGGCAACCCAGGTTCCCGCCAGATCGTCCAGATCATCATACCGCGGGACCTCTTCGCTCAGACCTAATCCGCGCCGAAGCACATCCACCGCGATTTGGTTTAAGCTCTTCCCTTGTCGGCGCGCCTCCTCGCGAAGGCGGCGATCTACCGATTCCGGTACGTTGCGAATCGTATATTGCGCCATGGGAGGCATCTCCTGCCTGCGATGTAGGCATGCTCTGCCAGCACGTCAACGGCTTCCTTATGCGTCGGCAGGGCAAACGCAGGTGGACCATTCCGGTTCGACGGCGGCGGCGGGAAGTCGATGAGACGAGTCCATTGCCCCTCTCACCAGTCCCGCACGGGCCGCCGGCAAGCGCAAAGACTGGACACCGTGCTTCTGTCTGCGGTTGACAACTGTCACGTGACGCATTACGTTAGGGGCGGTGATCAAGACCTTCGCGGATAAGCCCACCCAAGAGATCTATATCACCGGACAGTCGAAGAGATTCCCGCCGGATATTGCCCGGCGAGCGCGAAGAAGACTTGAATACATCGATATTGCGTCAACGTTGGACGATCTCAGGGTGCCTCCCGGAAACCGGCTTCACCGGCTCGCGCATGATAGGGAAGGACAACACGCCATCCGTGTCAACGATCAGTGGCGTGTATGTTTCCGGTTCGTAGATGGCGACGCGTATGACGTCGAGATTACGGATTACCACTGAGAGAGGGTCTAAACTATGAGTATTCCGAATACCGGAGAAAGACAAGTTCGACCGACTCATCCCGGCGAAATGCTGCGCGAGGATTTCATGCCGGATTTCGGGCTTACGGTTTCCGGACTTGCCGAGGCGCTGGGCGTTTCGCGCCAATCGGTGAATGAGCTTACTCGTGAACGGAGAGCGGTTAGTCCGGAGATGGCACTTCGCTTGTCCAGACTGT
>PWGF01000289.1 GCA_003554375.1 Spirochaetaceae bacterium | reverse complement strand
TAACGAGACGGACCTCCATGTCCGCGACGAGCCTCTCCCCGATCGCGTCTCCCGTGGCTACCGCGATTGCCTGATCGAGGGCCGCGCAGGATCCGAGAGTGAGAAGCCCCACCAGCGTGAGGAGCGGGGCAACAAGGAAGCCGCGAAGAACGGGTCTCCTTGCCCGCCATCCCGATGCCGGCACGTGCCGCGCTCTTCGTAAGCCGGCTTTGCCATCAGGAGCATCCAAAACTGACCTATACGATTTCACATCCACCCCCCTCTATGGCCGTTCTTTCCGCGGCCGTACAAGTTATGGCGTTGAGCGGGCCGTGGTCGGACCGTTGCTATGGCCGGCGAGTGCCTGCCGAAGCCGGCCGCTGGACCCAGCTCTGCTCGTCTGCCATTATACCGCCCTTTCGAAAAAAAGACAAAAAGTGACTTCTGCGGAGTATGTGTATGCTCTTGCGCTAACGCGGTTCACTGCTCGACGAGTTGGTTGAGGGGGTGTGCCGGGACAAGGCTGATAGGCCCTAAGATTCCGGAGAGGCGTGCTCGCCGCCACCCGCTGCGGGAGCGGGATCGGGTGCATCTGTGGTCTCCTGCGGGTTGTCTTCCCGTGCCGGATGGTCCTCCGGGCGCGCAGTCGGGAGACGCCACATGACGGCGAGCTCGACGCCGGCGCAGGCAATAAGGAAGTAGCGCATGAAACCAGCCTCGAAGATCAGAAAGGCAGTCGATAGCATAGCCCCCCATCCAAGAGCGAGTGAGATTGCCTTGAACCGCAAGGTGAACCCACGTCCTTCGCGGTAGCGGGCGATTATCGGCCCGAAATGGCGATGATTCGTCAGCCAACGGCGCGCTCGTTCCGAGCCACGAGAGAAGCATGCTGCGGCGAGCAACAGAAGCGGAGTCGTGGGTAAGCCGCGAACTACCACGCCTACTGCGCCGAGCGCCACAAACAGAAAGCCGGCTCCCACGAAGAGTACGCGTGCCGTTGGTGCGGAAGCGACCTCACCGGAGGTGGGCGTCGGCCGATCGGGTGGATGCATGTGGGTCATGACGTAGTCCCTCTCACGTTCGTCATTTCCGCTCGGCCGCCAACCGCCGGTAGGTGCTCATCGTTTTAGGTCCCCGGTCGTTCCGGACTTCAACTGTTCGGGCCCCTATCCGTTGCGGACCTCCGTCCCGTAGCGCCTGAACGCCGATACCGCTTGTCGGTACGCTCGAACGCCAAAACCGGCTGCCGATGCGACCGAGCCTCAATGCCGGTTCTTGATTGTGATTGTGCATGAAGCAGAACCCGCCGGGCAAGCAGGTACGGGGCAGGTTAAGAGCAGGTTAGGTTCTGTTTGAAGGGGACGCCGAGGTGTGTTACAGTAGCCGGGACGTTCTGCCGTGGGGCGGCCCGCTGAAGGGGGAGGACCGACCGGGCGGCGTCTTAACAGGCGGAGGCGCCCGGTCCCGGGCGCCCTCCGCAAGCCGTACCCAGTAGACGGCTGCCACTGACTTTTAGTGGCTGTTCGGGATATCGCGGCGCAGCGCGATTGAAAACCATACGAAATGAGTAGACCAGTAGTATCCACGTATCGATTGCAGCTCAGTCCCGCCTTTGACTTCGACGCAGCCGGGGGTGTGGCCGATTATCTTGCGGAGCTTGGCGTCTCTCACCTCTACTCGTCTCCGTACCTCCAAGCGGTGCGCGGAAGTACCCACGGATACGACGTTGTCGATCACAGTAAGGTGAACGAAGAGCTTGGGGGCGACAAGGCACATCAGTGGCTCTGTCGGCGACTCGACGAGTGCGGGCTTGGCCAGATTCTGGATGTGGTTCCAAACCATATGGCCATCTCCGGCCCGGAGAACACCTGGTGGTGGGATGTGCTCGAAAACGGGCCGTCCAGCCGGTATGCCGCGCATTTCGACGTGGACTGGCACCACCCGCAAGGCCCGCCGCACGCAAGTGTGAGTGGGAACCGAGTACTGCTGCCTATTCTGGGCGATCACATCGGACGCGTGGTGGAGCAAGGCCATCTTCTCCTGGAACGCACGCGCGGCACGTTTCTGATACGCTATTTCGAGCACGTCGTCCCCGTTGATCCGCGGTCGTTGTCCGCCGTTCTCGGACGGGCGGCGGAGCGGTGTGGCTCCGCGGATCTCGGCTTCTTGGCGAGCGCACTGGACTACCTTCCGCTTGCTACCACGACCGACCGTCCCAGTACTCGGCGGCGGCACCGTGACAAAGAGGTTATCCGCGCGCAGCTGGCAAGGCTTCTGGACGAGCAGCCGGCAGTACGGCGCGCGGTGGACGAAGAGGTCGCTACGATAAACGCCGAAACCGAACGGATGCAGCGGTTACTCGATGCGCAGAACTACCGGATCGCGTTCTGGCGGGTGGCGCGTACAGACCTCGGCTATCGCCGGTTCTTCGACGTAAACGACTTGATTGCGCTGCGAGTGGAGGATGAGGACGTTTTCCACGATACGCACGGACTCGTCTTGAGCTGGCTGGCTGAGGGAAACCTGGACGGATTGCGAATCGATCATGCCGACGGGCTTCGCGATCCGGAGGAGTACTTCGCGCGGCTTCGGAATGCCGCGCCGGAGAGTTACCTGGTTGCGGAGAAGATTCTGCATCCCGATGAGCGGCTGAGGGAGAGTTGGCCCGTCGACGGTACGACCGGATACGATTTTCTCAACGACGCGGGAGGCCTTTTCGTCAGGCAAGACACAGAGGAAACGCTTACGGAGCTCTACGGATGGTTCACCGGCGAGCAGACGGACTACCATGAGGTACTTTACCAACGGAAGCGCCAAGTCGCTCAGGAGCTGTTGGGAAGCGACATCAACCGCGTCACCGCCGTTCTGGAAGGGGTCTGCAGCCGCCATCCGCGCTATCGCGACTACACGTGGGAAGATCTGCATGAGGCATTGGTTGAGATCGTCTGCGCCTTCCCGGTTTACCGGAGCTATGTTCGTGCCGACCACCACCACATCGAAGAGAAGGACCGAGAGCTGAATCGTATGGCGACCGAGCGCGCTCAGGAACGCCGGCCGGATATGGACGCCGAGCTGTTCGAGTTCGTCCGCTCGGTGCTCTCCCTGGAGCTTCCGGAGGAGGATGCCCGTGAGTTCGTTATGCGCCTCCAACAGGTGAGCGCGCCGGTGATGGCCAAAGGTGCCGAGGACACCGCTTTCTACAACTACAACCGACTTGTGTGTCTGAACGAAGTCGGGGGCGAGCCTGCGCGCTTCGGCATATCCCGGGAGGAGTTCCACGCGCGGATGGGGGACCGAGCGGATCGATTGCCGCGGAGCATGAACGCTACCTCGAGTCATGATACCAAGCGCAGCGAAGACGTGCGTATGCGGATCGCCGTCATATCGGAGATGCCGGAGACCTGGCAGGAGACGGTGCGCGCGTGGCATGAGCACAATGCCGCAAAGCGGACCGACGGCCGGCCCGAGCCGAATACGGAGTATTTGCTCTACCAAACGCTGGTCGGAGCGTGGCCAATCGACGTCGAGCGAGTGGCCCAGTACATGGAAAAGGCCGTACGCGAAGCGAAGACTCACACGTCGTGGACCAATCAGAACGCCGACTACGAGGCAGCGGTGCAGCGTTTCGTTCGTGACGTGTTGGCGGACGAGTCATTCGTGGCGATGGTGGAGCGGT
>PWGF01000146.1 GCA_003554375.1 Spirochaetaceae bacterium | reverse complement strand
TTCGCCGGCGCGACCGCCGGCTCATTGAGCTGGCGACCTTCGTCGATCTCCCTTCGCTCATGGTGATCGGACGCACGCCGTCGCAGTCGACTCCCGGGCGCTCGCCGACTGACGAAGTCAGCCATTCGTCTCCTGAGGAAGCGAGTACTCTCGCCGCTACGAAGGAGGCGGCACGGCCCGAGCATCCATGGGAAACGGAAGCCGGGCTGATCGACCGCATGCGAGAATTCGTCACCACCCTCCCCGAACCGTCCGCAGGTTTCCCACCGTAGATAGCGGGGCGCGGGCCCGTGCCGCGGGGCAACTGCCCTCACCAATCCGTTCTTTGACACCGAAGAATATCGTTCTATACTACGATGCATGAGCCGACGCCGATCAGGGACGATTTGGGCGATCGCAGTGGTATTCCTGTTTGTGGTGGCGGCGGCAAGCGTTCTTCGTCTCCACGAGATACGAACCGAACGCGGTGCCCGCACCACCCACGATTTTCGCGCGGTCGTCCGACAACTCGAAGAGCAGGACTCTGAGAGTGCTCTGGATCTGCTAGACGCAAAAGCGCCGAGCCTCTTTCGCCTCCGAGCGCTGACGCTGCATGGAGCAGAGTCCAAGCTTCTCTACGCGTGGGCACACACTCCTCGAGCACTACTAGGTGAACCCGGGGACGGCTCCTCGGCCTCCGTCGTTGCCCATCCCCTCTGGGACGAGCACCATTCCACACAAGTGAGTATTGACGGCTCGGAGGCCCTTATCACCGCAAGCTTCTCTCTATTGAGTTGGTCGGACCTCTATCCGATACTCCGGGACGCTTTGGCGGCGCTCCTGCTGTTCGCTCTGGCTGCAGTAATCGCATTCCCCGCTCTGGCTCCTTCCCGCCGTAGCCCCCCCAAAAGCACGCGCGGGTTCGATCGCGAAGACCGGTCGAAAGTGACGGGGGCAAGCTCGGCGCACGTCGAGCCCGGGGCCGCTCACCAGCCCTCCGAATCCCTGGAATTCGAAGCTCAAGACGAGGAAATACACTCGGCCCAGCCCCTCGAGCCGGTCTCCACTGAGGAAGCACTCACTGAAGAATCGGCGGCTACTTCCCGGTCGAAAGAAGTTCAACAGAGTCCCGGCTCCGGCCTCGGCGCGGAGCAGGCCGGCGAGCCGCCCCCATTTGTCTCCCCTCGCTCCGGCCTCAGCTTCGGCGAGCATCTGCTGCGGCGTCTAGCTCTGGAGCTGGAACGCATCGCGGCAAACGATCAAGACCTCTCGCTAGCAGTTATCGCGCTCGATACCCCAGAAGAAAGGGAGAGCGTCAGTCGCTCCGATGCAGCTCTATTCCTGGAGCACTTCCCATTCGAAGACCTCGTCTTCGAGAGCGGGCCCCGGAGAGTGTGCATCATCTTCCCGGCGTTTTCCTCGGGAGATGCTTTGGAACGGATCAAGCAGATTCGGCGCAGCGCTCGCGAACAATCGCCGCCGCTAGAGATCCGAGGCGGTCTAGCCGGTCGAAACGGAAGGTTGGTCAACGCCGATCGACTGCTGGAGGAAGCCGAATCGGCCCTTGACCAAGCCGACGCTCCGGGGGAGATCGTGACCTTCGAAGCGGATCCGCAGCGTTTCCGGGAGTACCTTCGAAAACAGAGCGATGCGCCCTGACCAGGCGGGACGTGTGTGCGCTTCAGCGCACGCCCTTCGCCCTGCCCCGACGGGACGTCTGTGTGCTTCGGCCCACGCCCCCTCCTCCCTGGAATAGTTGGAACGGCCGCAGAGGTCATGGCTCTCCTGCGCGCCGGAACGGCGCTCTGAAGAGCTCATCCAGTGAGCGGCGAAGCGCAAACGCCGCGGAACTTCCGTCCCCTCCCTTCGGAACACCGGGGCCGCCGGGGATCGCGACGGTCCCTACGCCATCATCGAGGTAGAAGGCGATTGTGAGCAGCCTCCCGTCCTCCAACTCGAGCTCGCTTCGGGCCTCGGGCTCGGCCGCAGGAGGTCGGACATGTGTCGCCCCTTCCAAGGAAACCAGCATACGAACTCGATCAGTAATCTCCTCGGAATCCAGCTCTGGCTCATCGCCCGGAGGGCCCACCGGGCGCCACTCGCTTCGCGGATCGGATCGAGCGAACGCGCCGTCCGGGAATGAAGCATACCGGACCTCATGAGCTTCCGCCACGCCGCCCAGCACGCGAAGCTCTCTCCAGTAATCGAGATCCCGGTCCAGGTAGAACGTCACGGTATCACGAACGCGGTAAACTCGATCCGAGCCCTCGCGTCTCAGAAAGACCGTGTCACCCCGGGCAACTCCTACGATGAGCGCAAGCTCCCCGCCATCCTCGGAGGATAGTACGATACGATCGCCCCGCGCATCGACGCGGAGCCGCTCGATCACATCCTTCCCTTCTCCGGCAATCCCCGCGACATCAAGACGGAGTAGCGCCCGCAAAATGGACTCGATGCGATTCGTCCGAGCCGGTTGAGGCTCCACGTCGGCGCCCTGCAGAAACCAGCGGCCTTCCTCACGCTCGAGCTCGACCGTCGCATACGGAGTCTTCAGTACGATTGCCGTGGCGTCCTCGACGACCTCGCGATTGCCGGCAAACGGGCCACCCGGCTCCGCTTCCCGCTCGAACATGCCTGTCCCCACCGCGTAAAGGACAAGGAGCGCCACGAGCGCAACGAGGAGCAGGCCGCTCCGCCCCGGGCGTACACTTCGTCCCGCATCGAGCATCAGTCTCCTCCGCTGCCTGCCGGTCTTCGGCGCCGGCGACGGACGTGAACCGCGCCGTACAGCAACACAGTAAGCGGCACCAAGACAATCGTGACAAACTCCACCACGCGCAGTGTCGTTATCCGCGCAGGCACATATTCAATCCGATCCAACCGTCCGGGGCCGCGCCCCCTCACTCCGGCGGCAGCAATCCCTTTGTCCTCGGCCAGCCAAGCTATCGCTGACTCGATAAACAGGAGGTTCGCCGCTCGGCCGGTGTAGTGAATCAGGTTACTGGCGAAGTCCGAGTCACCGACGACCACCACCCGGCCGCCTTCCCGGCCTTCGGCCGGCGTTTCCAGGTTGGTCACGGCAGCTACCACTCGCGACTCCTCAGTCTCCGCGCGGTCGCGCTCAAACTGCGGCGCCTGTTCGGGAGCCAGAACGAACGGCTCCCGCTGCAGCCAAGACTCCGGAGACGTCACAACGAGCGGCTCGGCTTCGCCGCCAATGTCCGGTCCCGCGCGAACCGGGCCAAGCTGAAGCGGGCTCGCCCACATGAGGTCGAGCACCGTCAACCGCGCCGTGATCGGATGATCGGGAGCGGCAAAACGCTCGTCCATCGATATCCAGTGGGGATATGGAGGCCCATCGCTCCCCCGCATGCCGTCAGGGGTCTCCGTCATCCCGCCCTCGGCCGGGGCCGGGAACGACAGATGGTACTCGTCAAGCACAAGGGCCGGGAGCACCCGGACCCCGTACCGCTCCAGCAGATCGAAAATCGGCGCGCCACCCGCCGGAACAGCCCTGAGCTCAGCCGGATTGACCCGCACCGCTCCCGCAAGCGTGAGAAGCCCTCCGCCGCCGTCCTCCACGTACGACTGAAGCGTTGCGAGTTCCTCCACGGTCAGATCATGTCCCCCGAGGAGAAGCACTGCATCCGTTGCCGGAGGAGGAGCCTCACCCCGCTCGAGCTCGAAGAGCTCGAATCGCTCCGATAGGAAATCCACGAGCAGCCGGTAGTCCGCGTCGAGACTCTCCCCATCGGTACCCGGAAGCACCCCTATCTGTTTTCGACCGTGAAGCACGTCGGAAATCCGCGCCGTCAGCTCGTATTCCAGGACCGTTGCGTCTACGACGACCGGAATGACCGCCCGCTCGTCGAGGTAGTCCACTACGATTCCCGAGTACACCTCCCGCCGCTGCTCTCCACCATTCTCGGCGATCGCCAAGGTGCGCGAAATCAGACCGTGCCGCTCTGCTTCATCCGCGACTTCCGGATCGTCGGTATTGAGAACCTCGACGTTCACTCGGGGCGCGCCGGCGGCGCGGTACTCCGCAAGCATGTCCTCGATATCGTCGACAAGCGGCATGAACTCCCGCAAGGTCTCACCAGCATAGTACCGGATTCGGAGCGGCGCCTCAGGCTCAGCAAGCAACTCCCGGGTAACCTCGGACAACGAGTACCGGCGATCCTCGGTGAGGTCGATACGTGCACGGAAGAGCTGCGCGTTCACGAACACGAGCCCCAGAATGAGGAAGACGAGCAGATATCTCCCGAATCGAGCCCAACGCCCGAGCCGGCTCTGTTCGCCGGCATGCTTACGCGCGCCGTTCCGTGGTCCTATCCTCACAAGGCCTCCCGTCGAGTCGAGACGTAGCGAATCACTGCGCCATAGAGAAAAGCTGCCGTCAACACAACAAAGTACGCGACATCCGCAGTGTCCAGAACGCCCCGGATCAAGTCATCGAAGCGCGGAGCCATTCCAACTGCCCGAACCACCTCCCGTGCCTGCCCCGAGAGCCCGACCTCCGCGGCTGCGGAGGGTGCATAGAGGATCGCGAAGAGAACAAGCACCGAGCCGAGAAGCGCCCACACCTGCGAACGAGCGCCTACCGCCACGAAGATACATATCGCGGTCACCGTTGCCGCAAGCAGGATCGCCGCAAGGTACTCCCCGGCAACCACGCCCCAGTCCAGTTCACCGAGGAGACCTGCACCCAACACTACCGGCAGCGTCAACGCAATCGTGCCGAGCGCAACCGTGAACACAGCTCCGTACGTTCCCACTACCGCGTCGCCGGGCCGGAGCGGAAGCGTGCGCAACACCTCCCAGGTGCCCCTCCGCCGCTCTTCAGGAAAGGTGCGCATACAGAGTACCGCCACGAACAGCGAGAGCAATGGCGGGATCGCGCCGAAGAATGGCCTCACGGTTGCGATATCGCGAGCGGCGAAGCCGTACATGTGGAAGAAATAGAACGCTGCAAACGCCAAGAAAAGCGCACCCGCCGCGTAAAGCATCATCGCGCCCCGCAGCACGCGAAGCTCCTTGCGCCATACCGCTCCGATTCTCCTCATCCGGGGTTCTCCTTAACGTGTGAGGCGAGGATTATTGGTCGGAAACACGAGGCAGAAGCGCGGCCCTGAGACGCCCGAGGAAGAGGAGACACCGCGCTTCTCGGAACAAGCGCCAACAATCCTTGCCTCACGACCTTCTCATTACCGGGGGCACGTACTCAGAGTGTCCGCACTGCGCCACGTGCGCTTTCATCGCCGGACTACTCGCCCGGCGCTCTCTCGACGGTCAGACGTCGAAAGACCTCTCCAAGGTCCCCTGCGACCTGTTCCATTCCGACAATCCTATAGCCGTGCTCGACAGCCCAGTCGAAGACCCGCTCCTGCAACACCTCTGAGCCGGACATCGCTGCACCGGCGTCGTCCCGTCCGGCCGCCGCGCCTCCGCCCGCCGTGTCCACCTGTCCGTGCTCACGCACGGTTGACGCAACATCGATCCGAAAAGCCGCGTCGACACCTGACTCCCGCGCCTTCGCGGAGTCAGCCACCACCGGGACGCCCAGGGCCCGAGCAAGATCGTGTTCCAGAGGAGCCTCTTTCGCCCCGCTACGGATTTTCACCAGAAGCTGCTCCCGTTGTCCCGCCCGAACTATCTCATTGACGCCACCGTCCGCGACAAGCCGGCCGTCGCGCAGCACCAGCAGCCGGGTACAGATCGCGGTTGCGTCGCCAAGCACGTGGGTGCTGATCAAAACGCATAGTTCCTTCCCAAGCTCCTGAATCAACTCGTAGAAGAGTTGCCGCTGTGCAGGATCCAACCCGCCGGTCGGCTCGTCAAGAAGCACGATACGCGGATCCCCGACCAGAGCTTGCGCGATATTCACCCGGCTTCGATTTCCCTTGCTCAGGGTGCCGTTTAGCCGGTCAGCTACCGAGCCCGCACCGGCCCGTTCGAGAGCGCGTTGAGCGGCCTCAGCGGCGGCACGGCGCGGCATATCTCGCGCCTCCGCAACAAAGGTCAGCTGCTCCCGGGGGGTAAGCTCAGCGTAGAGCGGCGCGTCTTCCGGCGCGTACCCGAGGTACATCCGCGCGGCGGCCCCGCTCTGCCACGCGCCTGCTGCCGCCGGAGCAACACCGCAAGTGGCGGGAACAAGGCCTGCAATTCGGACCGAGCCGGCGCCGGGCGTAAGAAACCCGGTCATGAGGCGCATGAGGGTGCTCTTTCCGGCGCCGTTCGGCCCGAGAAGTCCGATCACCTCTCCGTAGTGAAGCTCCGCTTCGATAGGTCCGACACCCGCTCCGGAGGCAAAACGCCGCTCCAGCTTCTGCATGCTTACGGCGGCTTCCCTGGGCGAATGTGCTGTCTCCATGGGCGCATTCTCCGTGGTCATATCCTACTCAGCGCACGACTGAGCGTCGCCCCCGCCCGGGCACTCGATCCGCACCGTTATCCGGCATGCTCGTCGAACGGGATGGGAATGTGCATGCGGTCCCGCGTAAGGAAGCTTCCGGAAAACTCGCGTTTTGCCTCCTTCAGGAGGGCCTTGAGTTGGCGGTCCGTATAGCGCGGACTATAGTGGATAAGCCCCATCTTCTTCACTCGCTCCGCCTGTGCGGCAAGACGGCCGGCATCCAGCGCCGTCATATGCTTCTTGCTCTCGGCGCTTTCACGAAGCGATTCCTCGAACATTCCTTCACAGATGAGAAGATCGGAGTGCTCGACCTCGCGAACCAGACTGGGAAGAGACACGCTGTCGGTCAGAAAGGTCACTTTCCGGCCCGGCCGTGGAGGGCCCAGCACATCCTCGGGCGGGACCACTCGTCCATCTTCGAGCGTCACCGAGCTTCCATTTTGCAGTGCACCCCACAACGGTCCTCTGGGGACTCCCGCCTCGATCGCTCGTTCCGGGTGAAAGACGCCCGTCCGCTCGTGCTCGACAAGGGAATACCCAACGCACGTGCGGGTGTGCCGGGCGGGGAAGTGACGAACGAGGAATCCGTCCCCTTCGTACACAGTTCCCGGCTTGTCCGGGCTTGCAATCTCCTTCACGACGATATCGTAGTCGATATACATTTCGAGTACCCGGCGAGTCATCTCGACGTATTCGCGAACGCGCGGGGGACCGTAGATGTACAGAGGATCGTCACGCTCGACTTGCGCGCTCAGCATCAGCATTCCGGGCAGGCCGGTCACATGATCCGCATGCGTGTGGGTTATGAAGATCGCCGAAATCTTCTTCCACTTGAGGTTGAGTGCTCGGAGCGACACCTGTGTTCCTTCGCCACAGTCGAAGAGAAAAAGCTCCCCCTCCCGCCGGAGAAGCATTGAGGTCAAGTGTCGGTTCGGCAGAGGCATCATGCCTCCACACCCGAGGATGAAAGCTTCCATCGTCATTCGTATGCCGCCTATCCCTTTGCGTAAGTGGCTCGACCGGCTCGACGCCTCTCATTCAGCTGACCAAGCGTCGATTTCAGCTACGAGATATCGACATCGGCCTCGTAATCGACTCCCTCCACGTCAAATCCATGAAGTGCCAAGAACTCGTGTCGATAAGCCGACAGATCCGCGTACTGATCCAGGTTTTCCTGCGTTATCCTCTTCCATGAATCCATGACTTCGTTCTGCACGTCGTCGCGCAACTCCAGGTCATCCACCCGGAGCCGCCCTTCGGAATCCACCGGCGGCTCTTCGCCCCAGTAGAGGTTGTCACGGAGCAATCGGTCCATCTGCTCGATGCATCCCTCGTGGATCCCCTTCGCCTTCATGATGCGGAAGAGAATCGCCAAGTATAAGGGTACGACCGGGATAACCGCGCTGGCACGGGTCACAACGGCCTTGTTGACCGAGACCCACGCACGCCCGCCGAGACCACCCATGAGCTCATTCAACTGGGGAACCGTCCCCTCCAGGTGGTCCTTGGCGCGGCCTATGGTCCCGTGCCGATAGATCGGATTAGTCAGCTCCGGTCCGATATAGGAGTATGCAACAGTGCGCACCCCCTCCGCCAGAACACCGGCCTCCTTGAGGTGTCGCATCCAAAGAAGCCAGTCCTCGCCCCCCATGACTTTGACCGTCGCTTCGATTTCCTCCTCGGTCGCCGGCTCCACGGTCACCTCGGAAAGCGCCCCTTCCATGGGATCCAGAGTGCGCTCAGTGAACGGAGCTCCAATCGTTTTTAGAGTCGAGCGGTATTGGACGCCGCTATCGGGGTCAGTCCTAACCCCGGAAGCCAGACTGTACACTACGAGATCGACGGTTCCAAAGAGCCGGCGGATGCGTTCAACCGCCTGATCCTTCATCTCGTAGCTGAATGCGTCGCCGTAAAGCGTCTCCGTCGGGAGTCCGGCCTCCTGAATGCGCCGGTCCAGATGCCGCGACATGTAGTATCCAACGGTACCGGTGCGCTTGCCGCTCGGTGCCCGCTCGAACGCCACATTAAGGCTCCCGGCAACCGCTCCAAACGCCGCTGCAATGCGCGAAGCCAGACCGTACCCGCCGGATCCTCCGATAACAAGCACATTGCGCGGGCCGGCGAAACGGTTCCGGCTCTGAACATACGAGATCTGGCGGTCCACCTCCACCCGGCTGCCCACCGGATGAGCGTTCATGCAGATATTGTTCCGTATCATCGGTTTGACGACCATTGCTATCTCTCCTCCCATCACTACTCTTGGTCCGGCCTGCTCATGCTCCGGCGTACCACCTCCGCCCCTAAGCTCACTCCGCCCACCCCCTTGTCACGGCGATCGGAGCTCTCCTCTTGGCGATCCGGTCTTGGCGATCCGGACTTCCGCGTTGCCTTTGGGATGCCGGTGAGCCGGGATGCCGGTAAACGGCGCCTGCGTTACCGGCAATTGCGCTCGCGACGCATGGTAGCGGAGGCGCGGGACATGCGCAACCGGACTCGTTGGGCCCCTGAACCGTGGCGCCCAGTCCGGCAGCGCGCAGTCCGATATCGCCCAGTCCGGCAGCGCGCAGCCCGGCAGCGCGCAGCCCGATATCGCACGTTGACGCCACATTGGCGCCTTCGGTACTCTGCCGGCATGGACATCCCGATCTGGAGCTGGGCCGAGCTGGATGCTCACACTCGCGAGCGACTGCTGAGCCGTTCGCAACAGGATATCGACGCCGTTCTTGCCGAGACTCATGACCTGGTATCGCACGTGCGCACCGGAGGCGACTCCGCAGTCTGCGAGCTGGTGAGCCGTTTCGACGGAGTACCGCTCCAGCCCGCGGAGCTCGAGGTTCCGCCCCGGGAGCTGAACCGGGCGGAACAGAGATTGCCGAGACCGATCCGGGAAGCGCTGCAGTACGCGATCGACAACGTGCGCTCAGTTCACAGCGCGCAGGTACACACAGGGATGAGCGCGGTGGAGCCACAGGCCGGTCTGTCGGTTATGGAACGCCATACGCCGGTCGACTCGGTCGGGCTGTACGTCCCGCGAGGGCGCGGAAGCTTTCCAAGCATGCTGTACATGATGGCCGTCCCCGCCAAGCTGGCGGGCGTACCGGACTTGGCGGTCGCCACACCGCCGGCGCCTGACGGAAGCGTAGATGATGCCTGCTTGGTCGCGGCCCGGCTCTGCGGGGTGGATCGGATCTACCGGATGGGCGGTCCCGTTGCCGTAGCCGCTTTTGCATACGGGACTGAAAGCGTCGGAAGAGTATACAAAATCGTCGGCCCGGGAAGCGCCCGAGTAGCCGCCGCCAAACGCGTGGTGGCCGGCGACGTGGACACCGGCCTTCCGGCAGGCCCCACCGAATCTATACTGGTCGCCGACGACAGCGCCGACGCAGAGCTCGTGGCGTACGATCTCATGATCGAGGCGGAACACGGATCGGATTCGCAGGCAATGCTTATCACGCCCAGCCGCGAGCTTGCCGAGCAGGTAGCGGCGCGGGTGCCGGTACTGGCCTCCAAGCTGCCGGAAAACCGGCAACAGTTCGTGCGCGATGTACTGACCGGCTACGGGGGCATTCTCCTCACCCGCGACCTGGAGGAGGCAGTGGAGATCGTCAACGCCTTTGCTCCGGAGCACTTGCTCATTCAGACGTTTGATCCCGAGCACACCGCAGCCGGCGTTCGCAACGCCTCGGAGATACTCCTTGGAACCCATACGCCGTTCTCGCTTGCCAACTACGGAACCGGCGCGAACGCGGTGCTCCCTACCGGAGGCCATGCGCGGTCGTTCTCAGCGGTCTCCGTCCGTGATTTCCAGAAACGCGCGTCGGTCGTCAGAGCTTCGGAAACGGCATTTCGCGAGATCGCCCCGCACGTAATTGCGCTTGCCGATTGCGAGGATTTCCCGGCGCACGCGGCAGCGCTCCGAGCCAGGCTCGATCGACAACAGGGACACGCTCCGCCCTGCGATGGCGGCCAACGGTGAGGACCGAGCCGCCGCGAGCGCAGTGGCCGGCGGCAAGGTCAAGCAGGAATCGGACCGAAAGTCCCAAAGGGAGAATTCAGTGATCACGCACCCCCCTCCGGCCACCGGAGATGAAGCATTCGAGTACATTCTCTCATTCCTTAACATCGAGCGTGGAACCTACGAGCCGCGTGCCTTTCGACTCGATCGGATGGAACGACTCGTCGAGCAGTTCGGTCGCCCGCATCAACGCCGCCCCAGCATCCACCTGGCCGGCTCAAAAGGGAAAGGCTCTACTGCCGCCTTCATCTCCAGGGCGCTTACGGCAGCGGGATACCGAACCGGCACCTACGGGTCCCCCCATGTGGAACACTTCACCGAGCGTATCACCATCGACGGGGCCCCTGCGCCGGAGGAGCTCATAGTAGAGGCGACTCGCTCGATCCACGCATACTGCAACGACGTTGCGAAAAAACCGGACGCTCCCGAGCAGCTTCCAACCACCTTCGAGCTTCTGACTTTGCTGGCTTTTCTCGTGTTCGATGCCGCCGACTGCGACTGGATGGTAGTCGAAACCGGCCTGGGCGGCAGGCTCGATGCGACGAATGTGTTAACTCCCCGGTGCTCGGTGATAACGCCGATCGAGAGAGAGCATACCGAGTATCTCGGCACCGACATCCGTCAAATTGCATGGGAGAAGGCGGGCATCTTCAAAACCGGCGTTCCGGCCGTGGTTGCGCCCCAACACCCGGAGGTCACCGAAGTCCTGGAGCAGACTGCCGCCGACCGAGGCGTTCCTGTCACCTTCATGGAGCGAGCGGTTCACGGTCTGGCTGTGGAGGAGTCAACCACCGGAACCGAAGTTTACTTCAGAAACCCGAAGCTTCAGGATTCCTCGCGCCGGGAAGACCCTGACCCGCAACGAGGCGCCGGCTTCCGTTGCAGCCTCCGAATGCTCGGACAGCCACAGGCGGAGAACGCCGTACTGGCATACCTGGCGCTTCGGACGGTCTTCCCGTCGCTTCCGGATGCTACGATCGCGCAGGCTTTTGGTGACACGCGGCTTCCGGGCCGGATGGAGGTAATTCCGACTCTGCCCCCGGTGGTCCTCGACACGGCCCATACTCCCCAGTCTGCAAGGCGCCTTGCTGAAACGGTGTGCCGTTCCTTTCCGAAGCCGGTAGCCGTAGTCGTCGGACTCGTCGACGGCAAGGACTACGCCGGGGTAGCCGAGGCTCTCGCTCCGCTCGCCGGGAGCGTCGTAGTTACGCGTGCAGGAACGTTCAAACCGTCGTATCCTGAGCGGGTCGCCACCGCCTTCCGCGCCGTGCCGGGCGCCCCGGCCGTTCAGGAGATTCCGGAACCGGCCGACGCGTTGGCCCGTGCCCGAGAGCAGGCAGGGAAGACCGGCACGGTTCTGGTTTGCGGCTCGTTCTATCTGGTGGGCGAGGTGCGGGCGGCAGCCTACGCCGCGGTCGAATGAGCGGCGCCGCGGGCAACGGAGACTATACCGGCGAGGTGTTGAGCATATGACGCTGACTCGGGCCGAAATCGACCAAATCCTCGAAGAGCTCGAGCTACCGGGATCGCACGTGCAGCAGGTATTCCAACCGCGCGTTGATACGTTGATCTTCGACCTGTACCGAAAGGGTGAACGTTGTCGCCTGATGGTCTCGCTAACTCAGGGGGCGGCACGGCTCCATGCGACGAACCGCTCCTTCGCCAAACCGAAGCGTCCCCAGCGTTTCGACGCGCTACTCCGGGCACGACTCCGAGGGTCCCACATTGTCGGGGCGGATCACGTAGAGCAAGAGCGCATCGTAGCGTTGCGCTTGGCCCGCGCCGGCGAGGAATACACTCTCTGGCTCCGGCTTTGGGGCGGCGCCGCAAACGCCATCCTCACCGATCCCGACGGCACGATTATCGATGCATGCTATCGCCGTCCCAAGCGCGGCGAGGTGTCCGGCGGAAGCTATTCTCCCGAGCACGATATCGGCGGACGGCGCAAGGCGGGATCCCAGCCCTCGCGCGTCCGGGACTACACTGAACCCACCCTTAACGAAGCGCTGGACAGGTCGGACTACGAAGCCGAACTCGAGGAAGAGCGCGAGCGCCTCCGTAAGCGCATCGACACGGTTCTAGCCCGGGAAGAGCGCCGGCTTGCACGGACGATCACCGGACTCGAGCGCCGGGAACACCAACTTGCAAACGCCGACGCATCACAACACTTTGGCGAGCTGCTCTTGGCTAACCTGCATGCAGTGCCCCGCCGGGCCGAGCGAGTACAGCTTCCGGATTGGGAGCGTGAGGGGTCTACTGTCGAGATTCCGCTCGATCCGTCGAAAAGCCCGCAAGAGAACGCCGAAGCGTTCTTTGCGCGCGCTAAGAAGGACCGGAGTGGGGCACACGCGGTGACGGAGCAACTCCGGAATCTGCGGAATCAACTCGAGGAAGCCCGAGAAGTCCGCGCCGAGCTCTCGCAAATCCGCGACCTACCCCGTCTCCGGGAACTGCGAGACCGATACGCGGCGTCCAAGACACAACGCAAGGAGAGCGATGACACCGGGCGCCCCGGTCTTACGTTCCGCAGCAACGGCTTCGAAATCCTGGTCGGCAGGAACGCGCGGGAAAACGATGAGCTACTCCGGCGTCATGTGCGCGGAAACGACACGTGGATCCACGCGCGCGACTGCCCGGGAGGCTACGTGTTCATCCGGCACCGCCCGGGCAAGTCGATTCCGCTGGAAGTGCTTCTGGATGCGGGGAATCTGGCAATCCACTACAGCAAAGCCAGAGGCTCCGGCGCCGCCGATCTATACTATACACAAGTTAAGTATCTCAATCGGCCAAAGGGAGGCAAGGCCGGCCTTGTTGTCCCCACGCAGGAGAAGAATCTCCGCGTGGATGTCGATTCCGGACGCCTCGAGCGGCTGCTTGCAGGGGCTGGAAACGGACCGTAGCTGCCGGCAGGCGCTGACCTAGGCTTGCCCGTTGATAACGCTGCGCAAATCACCATACTTATACGTATGGAGCTCGATCATCCGTCCCTCGTTCGCGAGTCAGTTCTACAGGGCATCTTCTATCCGGAATCCGCTCGACATCTCCGGGAAGCAGTACAACGGCTCCTGTTGGAGGCTCACACCCCGGCTTGCCACGCGTCGGCGATTATGGTCCCGCACGGCAGCTTCGCTTACTCCGGCAAGCTGGCTGCAGAAGCGTACAAGGCAGTGTGCGCCCGAACGGTGGACCTGGTGATCATCCTGGGATGTTCGGCATGGGAGCTGGCGGCACCGGCAGTACTGCCCGAATCGGTAGCCTACCGAACGCCCCTCGGTGCAGTGCCGGTTGCTTGCCGCGAAGCGCGCAGGCTTGAGTCGTGTTCCCCGCACTTCCTTCGAGACGACCTCCCACACCTGGAAGCTCCGACTGTGGAAACCCAGCTCCCATTCCTTCAGTTCCTCTTTCCCGGTGCGTCTATTCTCCCGGTTCTCGTAGGAAGGCTAACCCACGAAAAGCTCCACCATGTGGCTCGGGCCCTCTCGCAGCTTGCCGAACGGCGTGGTCCCAACCTCCTCTGGATAGCGAGTTCCCACCTAACGCCGTGCGGTCCGCTCGACCAAACGCGCCGGTCCGCCGAAGAAGCTGTCCGGACCATCTTGGCAGGCGATTGGCACCGCCTTGTTGACATCCGGCAGGGCCGATGTGACGAGCTCACTGCGCCGGCGCTTCTGATCTCGGCCGGTATGGCAGCCTATTCGCCCTCAGTACTCAGCATGGGGAATAGCTTCCGGGTGGACGGCCGCCTGGAGGAAAACGCAGAGTATGGTGCCATCGCGTGGTCGGCGCCGTAAGCGAAGGCGGTCGCTCAGTCGCTCACCACCGTGCGCATCATGGGCGGCCTTCGGTAGCGATCGCTATCTGAGGCTCGCCGGCCGGCCCTTGTCTTCCGTTGCCACCGGTCGGCAAAAAGCGCGGCCTGCACTTTCCAAGGTTTGACACTCGCTTCCCAACGGTGAGATACTTAACTCAGCAAACCAGCTACACGGGAGAAGGACGGACGTGTTGGAAGTTTCTTCGGTGTGCCACGGCTTCGTCACTATTCGACGTGACGGCGAAACCTACCTTGGAATCGAAACGGGCATTCCCGGAAAGAGCATCGCAGTTCGCAAGCTTGCTAGCGGACCAAATGCGCGCGGATGGATCGTGCGCGGTGACGAGATCACGCCTTGGGATACAGGGGGGGTCATCGAGCACGAAGGGACGCTCTACGTCTACGGGCCGTATGTGGAGTTCACGCCCCTCAGGGATATCGTTTCCCTCGATACTGAAGATGCCCTGCTTCACCTGGAGCGACTATCCGCGGCGCTCTCTGTTCTGGAAGAACGCGATCAAGCGCCCCACAGATTGCACGGACGTGGCATCCTCTTCTTAACAGACGGCAGCGTGCTTTTCCTGCCTCCCAACGCGGTGCAGGCGATAACTGAGCAGCTGCAGGCGGAAGACCGGTTTGAGGAGCTTGAGTATTTCAACCACCCCGACCTGGACAACCGGCATGGCGCAACCTATGCGATTGCCGCGCTGGCGTATCGGGTGGTCACCGGCACGTGGCCCATCACTACGCGGGATGAGCACGAGCTACATGAACGTCTGCGAGACTGTAGCTTTCTGCCGCCTGAGCTCATCCGCCCTGAGCTTCGGCCGGAAGTCTGCGACCAGATCAAGCGTACGCTGTTTGAAGAGGAGCGTGTTTCACCGGCGGACTGGCGATCGGCAATCCGGGAATGGCGAGACAGCGGTATCACGCGGGACCTCGACTACGAAGAGGAAGCGGAGAACCGCAAGCGAGTTGGAGAGGCCCGGCGCAGACTGGAACGCCGCTATCACCGCCAGGAGCTTGTGCGCAAGTACTGGAAACAGGGCGTAGTGGTGGCGATCATCGTGGCGCTGGTGGGCTCAATTCCCGGCACCATCATCTATAACCACCTCCAGCCCAGACAAACGGCGGGCATGGGGCCGCGTGAGCTGGTGGAGGCATTCTACAGCTCCGTGAACACCTTGAACCATGAGCTTATGTCCGACGCAGTGACGGACGGGGCAGGGGATGCGCTGGTCCGTGAAGTACGAAACGTCTTCGTCACCTCCCGAGTAAGACAAGCATATCAAGTGGGCGACGAGCACATAACCGCCCAGGAGTGGGTGGATCGAGGACGCCCATCCGCCACGCAAGATATGTGGGTATATGGTATCGCAGAGCTGCAGGTGGAGTTGCTTTCGGAGGATGAAGACGAGCACATCTACCAGGTCAGCTACGAGCACTGGGCACCTGGCGATGCATCCGACCTGGATCCGGAGGAATTGGAGCAAGCAGACGAGCCGCCGCCTCTGACCGGTCGGCAGTTGGTGGATAGAGTCCGTGTACGAAGGGTGGAGGATGGGTGGATTATCGACTTGATCGAAAGCCAATCGG
>PWGF01000024.1 GCA_003554375.1 Spirochaetaceae bacterium | reverse complement strand
ATTTGCTTTACAAAGCGTTTTGGGTCACAGTGACCTCGACATGGTTAAGCGTTACGTCAATCTATTTAGCAGCGAAGTATATGACTTACACAAGAAGTTTTCGCCTATTCAGAAGTTGTTTAGTTAAATTAATAGGAGGGGTAAAGATGGACGATAAAACCCGTAAAGACATAAATAAACTGGCAAATAAAGGGTATTTAAAAGACTTGTCTCTATATCTGGCTTATTACTGTAAAGAGGAAAACCAGGACGTTGCGGAAGTTATAGAATATGGTATAAACAAGGCTATAGCAGCGGAGAAAACTAAAGAAGCGTTTTAAAAGTATTAACGAGCCTTGCCTTTGCATATACAACGAAAACTCCACGGTATAATTTTCCGTGGAATTTTTTTGTTTTTTACCCGAACTTATAATTTACTTACGTATTCTATTATAGCAAGTAAAAACAAAGGAGGCGGGTAAAATTTACTTATTAAACCGTATTCTTGACGCTAAAGTTTGGCAGGAATTAGGTCATAACGTCCACTGGGTAGAGGACGAGGAAGGCTTTTTTACTCCGTTTTATGAAAGGGAAAAGCCGAGTGGTAAGTTAGAATATCCTATAGTCCCCTTCTTAAGTATTGACGGTAATGACGTTTTAAAACTTGACGCTTTAATGAAACAGAAGGGTTTTAATTTACTTTTAGAGTGGGACGTTAACGCAGCTAAATACCGCGCCAGTTATTGGAAATTACACAACGAACGCGGTGAAGTTTGCAAAGGAGAAGACGTAGGAGAATCCGTTCCTGAAGCTATAAGTAAAACATCTTACGAAGCTCTTTACGGCGAAAAATGGAACGAAAGGAGGGGATTATGCAGCCAGGAAACTTCTTTACCGTAAATAAGTCAATTATGGAAGATAGTAGTTTAAATGCTTCTGATAAGTTAGTTTACGTTACCCTTTCTATGTTTGCTAATAATGAAACTGGGCGTTGTTTTCCGAGTATCAAAAAGATAGCTAATAAAAGTAAATTTAGTCCAAGAACCGTAAAGTATTCAATTAAAAAGTTAGAAAGTAAAGGTTATATAAAGATTAACAACAGGTTTAATGAAAACGAACAGTCTACTAACGAATATATAATAATTAATTAAATTGCACGGGGTAGTGCAAAAATATACCCCTACCTGGGTATCAATTTTGCACACAGAACTAGACTTACTTAACTAGACTAAATTAACTAGACTTAAAGACTGCAACCTTTTTAACAAAAGGTTGCTATAACTTAAATAAATGCTTTATTAAATAGGGAATAGGAGTTAATGACGTTGGTATTTAAAAAAGAAAGAAAGAGTACACAAATAAGATACGCCCTTTTCCAAAAATTTCCAGAAGGAGGGGATAAAACTGGTAAGAAGAATCTGCCCTAAACCCGAATGTAAAGGTAAAAATTTTAGTGCTAATGCAAACGCTGAATTTTGGACTTGTGTTTATTGCGGAACTAAAATTGGTATTGAACACCAGGATATATTAATTTCAGAGAAGGGAGATAGTGAAAACGTTGTGGATTAGAGGTCACAAAATATTCATAGTAGAGTGTACTCCTTGTCCATTAACTGATATGTATACGCTCATGGACGTTTGTAGGCGTAATTATTGCGGTTATTACGAAAAACGCGAAGATGGCGACTACTGTTTATACATTACAAGCGGTGATTTTTCGATGGAAAAGTTTTTTGGTTTCAAAAAAGACCGTGGAAAATGGAAAAGGAGGGGTTATTAAAGTGGAATTAAAAGATAAAATAAAGTGGGCTTACAAAGGTTACAGAGACGCTAAAGAGGAAACTCCTTACAAAAGAAGTCCTAACTATTCAGAAGAAATTCTACAGCTTAATGATGAACAAGCTCCTATTGAAGTAAAACTTTATTGGGAAGGTTGGAAAGCGGGTATTAATGATAAAGCGAAGGAGGTTTAACACTTTGCCTAAAACTCCTGGTTACAAATATAAAGAGTTAAGTTTAGATAAGTGGAATGTAGCTTCTTTCAGGGCTTACATGAAAGACCGACACGAAGAATTATATGAAATACCTTACGTCACTAACAATTACGGCATGGAAGGTAAAATGATAAAAAGTATGATAGATGAATACGGACGTGAGGTAGTTAAACGGTTTATTGACGAGTGTTTTAAAGACTATAATCCGACTAAACAATACCCTGGGCTTAACTTTGCTTTTATGTATAGCTACATGCGTAGTAAAATACTTCCCCGCGTTCTTAAAGACGTAGAGAAGGAAGCTAAGAGGGAAAAGCGTAAAGAAAACGGCTTAAATTACGAAGAGTTAGCGGACAAACTTTAAGGTGGTGAAGTCTATTAAGTGTATTTTAAAACACCTTTGTAAACAACAAGATTGCAGCGAACTATGTACTTCTTACCTTGCCTTACATGGCAGAAGTGGTAAGGGAGGGCGTATTTACACGGCAAACATACCGCAGGATTACCGTTTTGTAACGCTGAATAACTCACCTTCCAAAGAAGAACAGAAGGAAGCCTATGACTTAATTGAAAAATACGTCAAAACTTTTACCCGCCAGTTTGAAGACGAGAAATATGTTAAATCACTTTACTTGTTTTCAGAGACACCAGGAACGGGTAAAACGACAACGGCTACAGCCTTAGCGAATGAGTATTTAATAATTCATTATATAGGTTCACTTAAACGAGGTAAGCAGCCTTTGCAACGTCCCGTGTTCTTCTTTGACGTTAACGAGTGGCAGAATCACTATAACGGTTTTAACCGCAGTTCAATACCCGAAGAAATAGCGGAGAAGGAGGCAGCTAACTACTACGTTTGGGAAGAATACGCTAAAACTACTCCGTTTGTAGTCTTTGACGACATAGGAGTTAGGCAAGCTACGGAAGGTTTTAGAAGCGATTTACACAGCGTCATTAACTACCGAGTAACTAACCGTTTACCTGCCGTTTACACTTCTAACGTCCATATTGACGACTTAAACGAAGTTTACGATGATAGGTTAGCCGACCGAATTAAAGACGAATGTGTTCTAATTGAATTTAAAGGCGATAGTAAAAGGGGGCTGAACTAATTGTACGGAGAAAGCTTGTTAAGTAAAATAATAGATACCAACGACCCCCTTGCTTTAAAAAGGTTTTCAATTGAACGCTACCACTTCCCTACGGTAGTAGAAAGACAAGCCTATGATTTTATAAGTGATTACGCTGAAAAGAACAGGGGTAACGCTCCTGACTATAGGACGCTTGTAGCTGAAATAGAAAACTTTAACTACCTGCCTGACGTAGAGGACAGTTTAGAGTTTTTATCAGAAAAACTTAAAGATCATGCAGGTAAGCGTATGTTACATGAATTTTTAACTTCAAAAGAAGTTAGCGAAAAGTTTTCTAACATGACGGCGGAAGAGTTTACCGAGTGGCTTACGGAAAACACCGAACAAATTAAAAGGCAAATGCACCTTAACCATAAAGTAGGGTTAGACCTTAAACAAGATACCGATAAGTTTTTACTTGAATATGAAAGACGTAAAATAGGACAGTCTTTTAAAATATGGCAGTCTAAATTTCCTTCCGTAAACAATTCAATAGGCGGTTATTTTAGCGGTAATATTTATACGTGGTACGGTAGAAGCGGTAGAGGTAAAAGCGTTTTCGTTATGGAAGAAGCCTTAGAAGCAGCT
>PWGF01000520.1 GCA_003554375.1 Spirochaetaceae bacterium | reverse complement strand
GCTTGCGCAGCGCGCTGGACCTCGTCGATTACTACGCGGTCCTTGCCGCGCACGAGCCCCGCCGGATCCTCCCGCGCCGCAAGGCGGGTTACCGCGTCGTCCAGGCTTTGGTCATGATGCCTCGTTCGGAAATCGTGCGCCGAGCCAATCGTTCCACTCTTGCTCGACGTTCGATGCGACCGCGGCGCCCGTTTTGCCATAGAGGAAGAAGCGGACAGATGAGGCCGTTTCAGAAATCCCGGTCTTTGGGACCTCGGCTCGGGGTCGAAGTCATGGTCGAGCGGTGTCGTGAGGCACTGCCGCCTCTTTTAGCGGTCGAAGGCGGGGATTCTCGGCGGTTTTGCACGGCAGGCTCCCGCCTCGGGCGCACGTATCCCGTAACCTCGCCTCGGCCCTCGCAGCGCAGAGCGCTCAGGCTGCCGCTTCGAGCTCGGGCAGCACCATCTGCTGGAGTATCTTCACCGCCGCCAGGCACACGACGCCGGAGAGTAGGCAGAAGCCGACCTTCTTGTGGCCTTTCACTAGCAGCTTCGACGGTAACAACCAATCCTTCAGATGTGCGTTCGATCGTTCTACTGTCGAGCGGATCGCGTAGCGTCGTTTGGTAGCCGGATCCATCGCATCGGCAGCGCCGCCGGCTCTCTTGTTCACGTCGATGATCGCCTTGCGCCCGCAGGCGCTGATCCAGCTTCGGATATCCGCCGCATCGTAGGCAGAGTCCATCAGCGAGTATAGGTGCGTGACCCGTGAGGCGGTGAGTTTCTCCATCGGGATGGCAACCTGGGAGTCGTGCACGTTTGCCCCCGTCACGACCGCGGTAACCGGGATGCCCATATCCGTAACGTCAAGATGCAACTCGTAGCCTTTCCAGAACTGCACGTTGCCTTGACTGTTGCGCTTGCAGCCCCACGCACACTCATGGTCGAGCGCTCTCAGTGCCTTCGCGGGGCGCATCGACTTCTGCCGTGCCGTGCGTTTGATTCGTTTCTCGGCTTTGCTCGCGCCCTTTCGCGGCCGTCCTCGTTTGCCCTTCGTTGCCTTCCTCGGGCGCACGTCGGTCTTCTTGTTCCTCGGCTTCTCGCGAGCCACGATCGGAGTCGAGTCCCGGTTGATGTGACCGACAAGCAGTCCCTCATGATAGTCACTGACCAGCCGCTGCAGCGTCCGCTCCATCAGTTGCGCGTTCGAGAAGTGCTTCAACCGCCTGCTGAACGTGGCGGCACTCGGGATACGAGCGAACCCGCAAATGCGTCGCAGTGACGAGTCGCCTCTCAACCGGTTCAACAGCTCGGAGGTCGCTTCTATCTGGAAGAACGACTTGGGAAGAAACGCCCGGCAGATCGGTTGATCCTCAAGCCGCGGTCGCCCGCGTCCACCGTGCCTTCTCTCAAGCTCCGGCAGCGGAAGGTGAGCCACGCTTTCTCGTAATCGGGCGGATAGGTACGAAGCATTGGTCCGCTGTCGTCACGTACCGGGATGAACGAATCCGCTTGATCTCTGTCAGGCGATCCCGGAGGAGGAGGCGGAACTGTATGAAAGGTGAAGAGTTCGACGAAAAGTTTGATGCCGACAAAGATGATATTGTCGACGATCTCGACCTTGCGACCGCGCGGCGCGTCAACCAGGATCAGAAGCGCATCAACGTCGACATTCCTGCGTGGGTGGTCGCCGCGTTGGATCGAGAGGCAGCGCGAATAGGTGTGACTCGACAGTCGATCATCAAAGTCTGGCTGGTTGAGCGATTGGAGGCGAACGTGACTACGGCGCCGGTGAAAGGTCAAACGGCAAGCAACGCCCATTGAACCTCACCGCCTCTCCTCGGACGGATTCGGATGAGTCAGCGGAGTCGCCGGCGTGGATTGCGACGTTTTTCCGCGAGCACTCGATGCCCATGGCTTCACCGATTGTGAAGATGCCGTCGTTCACGAAGCGGCTCACTCGGCCGGCTGCGGAGGAGGTAGATCGCGAAAAACGCGGTGGCAACCGCTACCGGAATCCAGATCGTCCGGTACATGGCGACCAGTCCGAACTGCTCCACGAAAACTCCTCCGAGCGAGCTGCCGACTACGCTGCCGACTCCGAAATAGAACGAAGGTGCGAGAGTCTGAAATACGGTTGCGTATCGGCGTGGAGCGATTCGGTCGATATAGTGGATGCTTACCGGCATGAAGATACCGAACGACAGCCCGTGCAGCATCTGCATCGCGACCAGCAGTTGAGGTGACTCGATCCAGCCCATGAGGCCGATGCGAACTATGAAGACCGTCATGCCGAACAGAATAAGCGCCCGGGGCGGGAGCTTCCGCAATAGAAAGGCCGTGGCAAACATAAAAGGCACTTCGCTTCCCGCGCTGACGGACTGGGCCAGGCCGACGTGTATATTGCTGCCGCCGGTTTCATAGACGAGTAGCGGAAGAAAGGTGATGGCAGCGCGCAATTGCACAAAAATGACGAGGGACACCACGAGGAAGATCAAATATGGCGTTGAGCCGAGAATTGCCCTGATTATGTCCATGCTCAGTGTCTGTTTCGCCGGGGCGACCGGACGATCCGCCTCGGCGTGGACATCAACATAGGGGTCTATCGGTTGTTCTTTGCCGCGGAATTCGGCGTCTGCTGTGCCGGAGCCCGTAGTCAGACTTTGCCCTCTCGAGGGATTGCCGCCGCGAGGCATTCTCAAGACGAACACGATGGCCACCGCGGCAAACGTCGCGTAGGCAGGAAAAAGAACGGCGGGGGTGTAGAGGTCACTAAGCTGCCCGATTACGATTCCGCCGAGCGCGAATCCGGCCGACCCGAATCCGCGGGCGATTCCGTACTCTATTCGGGGCTCAACGCGCCGACGACGCATAATCCAGCTGTCGAGGACACCGGGCATTGAGTTCGCCGTCGCCGAGTAGGCGATCCCCAGAAGGATAACCGGAAGAAATCGCGGTGCGGCAAGCTGTATCAGCAGCACCGATGCGGTCGAACCTATGAGCGCGATTGCCATTACCGTCCGGTGGCGGTCCCCGGCATCGCATACCGCTCCCCACAACGGGGCACTGACGAGGTTTGCCAGGAATATGCTTGACATGACCATGCCCGCGGCGGTGCTGCCGAACCCGATGGAGGTCAAGTATGGGACAAGAAATCCCTCGAGAGTGACGACGCTTGCCCAGAAGAACACCATGAGAGCAGCGAACTGCCATGTTTCCGTGGCGATACCTTCGAAACGGTTCGGGCGCGCCGGCGGTGAATCAGTTGTGCTCATGAATCAGTTATGCTCATTGGAGTCGACCGCTGCTTACTGATCCAGTCGGGAATGCCAGTGTCCGAGGATTTGGCGCCCCGTCACAAATTCACCGAGATGATATGCAGTGTGGTCAATCGCGAGCAGTGTGGTGCGAAATGTACTTCCTCCGTTCATGTAGTTCCTTGTTGAATAGATGTCGGTGTCTTCGTCCTGCGTGATCGTCCAAACCGACACCGACTCTCCGTCGAGTCTTCGAAGTCGTGCGTGCTTGTCGCCCCGTGACGCGGCCTGTGTAGCGACCACTCGCGCCGCTCCTCCGGGTGCTGCACCGCTCATCCGATACTGCCGTGTTCGCAAGGATGAAACCGAGCCTACGTCTCATCTCGAGGCTGGTCAAGGCCGCAATCCAATAGCCGGTTTGCAGACTGGCGGCATTTCTCATGCCGCGCCCGCCGACGTAG
>PWGF01000034.1 GCA_003554375.1 Spirochaetaceae bacterium | reverse complement strand
CCGCCGGTATCTACGAGACATGACGGGCAGCCACTCTGTCGTACCAGCGATTTGAGCGCCTCGATATCGTGAACTCGCTCGACCTCCGCGCCTTCCGCTACCGATCCAATGAGAGTGAGAAAGAGATCGTCCGACCAAGGTGTATCCGGAGTCACGTAGCTTCTTCCTTCCGTACTTCCAGCAGCGCCCCCAAACTGGGCGTCTGGATTGCGACTCACGAGAGTCCCCGACTCTCTCCCCCGTGTGCACGTGAAGTTGCACCGCTAGAATACAGAAGGCAACGCTATTCCGGCAAAGATACTCCAATGATGCTACACTGGTCAATTGGACTCGCCGACGCGTTCTCTCCGAACCGCTCTTCAATGCGCCGAAATGCGCCCACCGACGCGACGGCACATCGTTTGCGCGAATCAGAGCGCGTGCTACATACAGCTACATCTTCTCCCTCCGCTCTCGCTACGGTGACGCGCCCGGCGCGCACGCCTGTGAATCATCGGCGGCCGGCATCGACTGTGCCGCTTGGTCAGTTACCAATCGCTCGGCTCTCAGAAGCATCGTGAAACGCTCACCGCTTTTGACGATCCCTTCGATGAGCTCGGCGGCAACGGTCGACCCGAGCCGGGGTGCCGACTCGATCTCGTCCTCATCGACTTCGATAACCCCTTCGACTGCGTCTACAATCAGGCCGATCAGCGCATCTTCCTCCTGCGATTGAAGCTCCGCAACAACGATCGCAGTCTCCACCGATCGATCTTCGGCGGGCAAGCCGAGCCGGTGTCGCAGGGCGACGACCGGAATGATTCGCCCCCGCACGTTGATGACGCCCGCCAGCACTTCGGACGTACCGGGCATGTGCGTCGGCTCAGTGTACTCGAGAACCTCTTGTACCGCCGATACCCGGAGAGCGTACTTGTCCGCGGCCAGTCTGAAGGTAAGCAGTGTAGCGCTGCCGTTCGTCCCGTCCATGCTTTCTCCTCTCCTTATCTCAGAACTCTTCGAACTTGCCGTCCAGCTCATCGTACTCTCCGTCCGGGGCCGAACCGCGCGCAGCCGGCTGCTGTACGGCAGTGCCGACGCCGGAGATACCCTTGGAAGCCGAACTCTGCCGCTCCCCGGTCACCGACGCTTCGTCGCCGCCGGCGCCCTTTGTTGCCGCACCGGTAGAACGTGGACGGATACCGACCGTTTGCGAGCCCTCCCGTTGCCCGTCGCCCGAGGAGTTCGCCGTGTTTCCTTCGGGCGACTCCGTCTTACCGCCGTTCCCTGTAAGACGGAGCGTCGCCTCCTGCTCCTTCACGCGGAAGTAGCTGATCGTTGCCTCCAGCTGTTCGGCCTGGCTCGCCAGCTCTTCGCCGGTCGACGCCATCTCCTCACTTGCGCTTGCGTTCTGTTGCGTTACCTGGTCGAGCTGCTGAATCGCCTGATTGACCTGCTCGACGCCGCTGTCCTGCTCCTTGCTCGCCGCGCTGATTTCCTGTACGAGCTCGGCGGTGCGCTTTACGTCAGGCACGAGCGCGGAGAGCATCTCGCCCGCCTCCTGGGACACCGACACCGTGGACGACGCCAGCTCGGTAATCTCCGACGCGGCGGTCTGGCTCCGTTCCGCAAGCTTGCGGACCTCGCTCGCGACCACGGCGAAACCCTTCCCGTGGTCGCCGGCGCGCGCAGCCTCGATCGCCGCATTCAACGCAAGCAGATTGGTCTGCCGGGCGATTTCATCTACGATGGTGATCTTTTCCGCGATCTGTTTCATCGCGTCGACGGTTTCGTTGACGCTCTTGCCGCTCTTTTCGGCGTCCTGCGCAACCTTGTTCGCAATCTTCTCCGTCTCGGCAGCATTGTCCGCGTTCTGGCTGATGTTGCTTGCCATCTCTTCCATCGAAGAGGAGACCTCTTCCGTGGAGGCGGCCTGTTCGCTCGACCCCTGCGACATCTGCTGCGCCGTAGAAGAAAGCTGTTGGCTGCCGCTACTCACCGTATCGCCGCCGGCCTTCACCTCCGCGACAATCTCACGCAACCGCTCAAGCATGTTTCGCATGTGACCGAGGAGATCGCCGAGCTCGTCGCGCGAGGTGATCTCCACATCCTGCGTAAGATCTCCGTCGGCTAGGCGCTTGGTTGTATCGATGGCATTGGAGATGCCGCGGTTTATCGTCACGACTACCCAGACGGCGATAATGAGCGCGACAATGACGCTCACGCCGGCTACGATGAGAATGGCGTTTCGCGCGGCCATGTAGTTTTCGTCGCTCGCGGCTACGTCGTGTTCCATTCGCTCCTCGGCGTCCGCGACGATCTCGTCGGCCAGCGCTTCCGCCTCGTCGGCGATAGCACGCCCTTCGCCCACGACCAAATCTCTTGCCTCTTCCTCGTTCCCGGCGGCTGCCAGCTCTTCGACCGTCATGCGCTGGTTGCTGTACTCGTTCAAGAGGGCCTCAAACTCCGCAAGCATGGCAAGCTCGTCCTCGTCGGCGACCGCGCGAAGCTCTTCGAGGTATCCTTCAAGACGCACGGTGCTTTCTTGCGCGTGCTCGGCGGCTTCGTCACGCGATGCGGCGTCCGGCGCCAGAATCATGTCCTGCTGCGCCCTTGCGATGTGAAGCAGCTCCTGAGTGACGTTCCCGCTCACGACGACTTTCTCCGCGGCCACGTCGACCAGCTCGTTTATGCGTTCGTTCATATTGGTCAGCCGATCGATACCGATGACCGAGGCCACGCCCAGTAGAACAATGACTATACCGAATCCACCGACCAGTTTGCCCTTTATTGTCAGTTTCATATTGATTACTCCTTCTCATCGAGCCCATGCTCTTTCAGCCCGTGTTCGTGTGTCGCGCCGTTGTCCCCTCATGTTGCGGAGGGGTGCGCTTCTGCGACGGTGCGCCACCGCGGCGCTGATCCGCCTTACTCCTTCGCGTCAGGTCGCGTGGGTGTTCTCTCATTCATTGTGACCAGTCTTCACCGATTGTGACTGCAATTCTGACGAACCTGCTTCTACCGATCTGCCGGTCGTCTCCCGATCATCCTGTAAGGGCGATTGCCCCGGCGGCGTCCGCGCACCCCTACAGGCTGGTACGAGACTCGCCGGCAGCCGATCGAGCGAATCCGGTTTCGCAATCGCAAACCCCTGGGCCATATCGCACCCCATCTCCGTAATGGTGCGCAGGGCTTCCCGTGACTCGATTCCCTCGGCCACCACGCGTAGCCCCAGTCCGTGAGACATGCGGACAATCGCGTCGACCAGGGAGCGGCGCTTCTCGTCGCACTCGAGGTGAACCAGAAACGACCGGTCGATCTTTACAACCTCTACCGGTAGCCTATGGAGGTAGGAGAGCGATGAGTATCCGGTTCCAAAATCGTCAAGATAGATGGTGAATCCGAGATCGCGCAACGCGCTCAGCACCTCCACCGCTCGCGAGAAGTCTCCTAGAAGTACCCGTTCGGTGATTTCCAGCCCCACCTGGTTCCGCTCCGGCGTCAGTCCGCAGTCCTGCATCACTTGCTCCACGCGTACGGGGAAATCGTTCGCCAGAAGCTGCTCCGCGGAGACATTCGCCGTGAAGTCCAAACATCGCCACGGTGAACGGTCAACCGCCTCCGTTTGCTTCAAAGCCACTGCTTGTTCCAGGACCGCACGAATCACCCATTGGTCGATATGCTCCTGGAGCGAGCCGGACTCCGCGACCGGAATAAACGTGCCCGGTGAGACTTTGCCGAAGCGTCTGCTGTTCCAGCGAAGAAGCGATTCGGCTCCGATCACGCGTCCGCTCGGGAGCTCTACGATCGGCTGGTAGACGAGCTCGAGCTCGCTACGCGCGATCGCCCCCGAGAGCTCATCCTGCATCTCCAGGCGGGCTTCAAGGTCTTTTCGCCTGGCATGATGTCGATCGGCCCCTCGATCGCAGAGGACCTCGGGCAGATCCGGGTGCCGGGCACCTTCGCGCAAGGCTCCTTCGGCATTCCTCAGAAGCTCGTCGGCGGTCTCTCCGTCCCGCGGATAGACCGCAACCGAGGCTGCAACCGAGACAGGCACGAATCGCTCGTCAGCGCGAACTCGCAGTTTCAGATCAGCTATGATCTTCCGGAGTACGGGAACGGTATCCATGTCGCACGCCACGTCAACCAGGCCCACCGCCAGGCGATTGTTGCCCACGTTTCCGATGACGTCACCGCCGCGGATCCGTGAGCCCAGATAGCTTCCGAGCGACCGCATCGCTTCATCACCTGCTTGCCAGCCGAAGGCGTCGACAAGCGTGCGGTAATTGGTAACCTCAAACAACAGGACCGCTACGACTCTCTGCCGCGCGGACGCGCGGTTCATGAAGAGTTGCAGGTGGTCGATGAAGAGCGAGCGTTTGGCGTACCCGGTGACGCGGTCGTAGAAAGCCCGCTGCTGGAGTTCCCTTTCGGCACGCACGTATGCCAGACCTACGGCGGTTGCCAGCGCAACTTCCTCGAGTATCCTCACCTCGTTCCTGTCGAACACGTCACTCTCCCGGCTGCATAGAACGAGGACGCCCACGACTGTTTCGCGGATCCTCAGCGGAAACAGCGCGTACGCTTTTGCCCCCGGGCATCCCGGAATGTGTTTCCACTCCTGGGCCGCGGATTCACGCGACAGATTGGGGGTGATAAGCGCCTTCCCGGACCGAATTGCCCGGCGTAGTATTGCCGACTCCTCCAAAGGATCACTCGGGAGCGCGGATTCGTCGCATCCCCGGGCAGCCGCCGGCCGCAGTTTCCCGCTTTCGTCATCCAGGAGGCCCACCCACGAAGCGCTGTACCCGCCGTCTTCGAAAGCCGCTTGGCATACCTCGGACAGAAGCTCGTGCTCCCCCTGGATCCGGAGCACGGCGCCGCTGATGCGTCTGAGCAGAGTGTGCGTGCGGTTGGCTCGTGCCAACGCGACGCGCTCACGACGCACAGCCGAATTGACCCGTCGCACGAGACGGTATACAAGGAGCGCCGCCGCGAGCACAAACAGCCAGTACAGCTCGATTCGCGTGGTCAACGGCCATGGCATCTCGATCACAAGGTCTCTCCCGACGATCGCCCGAACGGCTACCATGGCGGCGCCTGCTCCAAAACAGAGTAAGGCGGCAATCAGGGGCGACCACTGATATCTTTCCGGTGTCCGGTCTAGGAAGTCGGCGTCTGGGACTTGGCACATGCTCATGCTTCCTCCTGCACCGGCCGTGCGAAGCTCTCAACGGAGACAACGCCAACGAAAGACGAGGTATCGAGCATGAAGGCGACCGTTAGTCGCCCCGTCGAACAGAGAGTTAGAGCGCCTTCATGTGTCTCATGACCGTCAGACATAGCTTTCCTCCGCGAATACACGCCTACTTCTCACAATGCACGTGCTTCGCGCCTATGCCTGCAGTAGCGGTAAGTTGATGATGAGCATACGCAGCCGGCGATTCCAGGTCTGTCCGATTCGCGTTGCAGTTCACGTAGGCGTTTCCCTACAGCCGGACGGCACATGCCGTACTACTCGCTTCGTGCTTTTGTCGGCTGTCGTGACCACGGACTATTGCCTGCAAACACAATGTGCGCTACGTTCCTATAAGGGGTGGGAGGCGCTCAGTGGCCGACTTTGCTAGTAGGCTGAAACATCTGCGCAGGGCGCGGGGGCTACGCCAGGCGGATCTGGCGGCGGCTATCCAAGTGGCGCAGACGACGATTGCCAATTACGAACAACACAACCGTTTCCCGGACGAAGAGACGCTCGCTAAGCTCGCCGATTACTTCGCCGTCTCACTGGACTACTTGCTTGGGCGTTCCGAGCTGGAGCTGCCGGCCGATCGGATTATGCAGTTCCGCAACCAGGATGCGCCCGGCCCCGCTGCGCTCGTTTCCGACGCCAAGGAGTATCTCAAGCGGCTGCTCGCCACGGAAGAGAGACGAGCATTCTCGCTCATCGAGTCGCGGGTCCGGTCCGGCATGAGCGTGCAAGAGGTCTACCGAACCATCCTCGAGCCTTCTCTGAAGGAGGTCGGGAGGCTGTGGGAGATTGACGAGATCGACGTTGCGCAGGAACACTACTTCTCGCGGGCTACCGAGTCGCTGATGGCGCAACTGCGACCGTATCTGAAGCCGAACGGTCATGAGCGCGAAAGCGTTGTGCTCGTCACCGTAGGCGGTGAGCTCCACGAGATCGGGCTGCGAATGGTTTCGGATTGTCTGGAAGCGGCCGGGTTCCGCTCCATCTTTCTGGGAGTGAACACGCCCATCGCAAGCGTCGTCAACGCCGTGAACAGGTGCAGGGCTCAGGTCCTTGCGATCTCGGCCACCCTCGCCTTCAACGCGAATACCGTCGCCGGGATGATTCGTCACGTCCGGCGGGAGGCGCGTCGCGGCGCGCGGCGCAACCTCAAGATTATCACCGGGGGGCAGGCATTCGCCCTGGATCCGGCGCTCTGGAAGCGAGTGGGCGCCGACGGCGGGGCGCCGGACGGTGAGGAGGCTGTCCGGCTCGTTACGCGCCTCGTCCAAGGCGCATAGTCGCACAGCCAGGCCGGACCCCACAGCCGGACCGGCCTCTCAACCGGGCCGGCTCCACAGCCGGGCTCGCCTGACCGGCGGGCCGGCTCAGTGGTATGAACTCCGATCAGCTGGGAGGAGGGGCTGCCGGGGGAACGCGCCGATGGCCATGCTGATGCCCGTGCTGACCGGAACCACGCAGGAGTCCATCCACCCCTCCGGTCAGTGCGTTTGCCAGACCACGGAGCACGACGCGGTTCTTAGCCGGCTTGACCTTGCGGTCGAATACGACGAACGGATCAGCTTCGATACGGTCGGCCGTCCACCGATACATATCCGATGCAGTCTTGATCGGAACCAGATAGCGCAGCGGTATGAAACGGTATCCGCGCTCAGCCTGAGCCTGCCAGCGGCGATAGTGCCGGATCTGCTCGCGGATGAAGGTTGCAAATTGCGACGGATGCGCTTCGGCGGTCTCTCTGTCGAGATTCGCGAGCCCGGAGCCTGAGAGAGGCAGGTACCGGCGTCCGAGACGTTGGTCCTCCTCGATGTCGCGAATGAAGTTGATGTACTGCATGGCCCGCCCCTGAAGCTGTGCGTACGGGAAACTCTGCTCGGGTAGCCCGATGAGTTTCGCCATGAACAGCCCGATAACCTCGGCCGAGCCGTACACGTACTCCAGCGTTTCCTCCAAGGTGTCATACGAGCCCTTGAGCAGATCAAGGCTCATCGAGTGCAGAAACGCGTCCACCCACGTCTGATCGAACTCCCGCCTGCGCATGAGCTCGACGAAGCAGTCGATGATCGGGTCACCGCTGGGACTCCCCGCGAGCGCACTTCGGTAGGTGGCCACGAAGCGATGGAACCCCGCTGCATCCTGCGGGGTGGCGTCCACGAAGTTGTCCGCGACCCGAACAAACCCGTAGAGGCGATAGACATCGGCGCGTACCTGCTTTGGGAAGAAGCGCGTGCTGTTGTAGTAAGTCTTGCTTCCGTTGCGGAACGTCGCCGTATGAGTTTGGGTAACACTCATCTTTCGTCCTTCCGGATTTCCCGCGCAGTGACCTCCGACGATATGAGCGTCATGGGCACTCCGACACCGGGGTGTGTATACTGCCCGGTGTAGTAGAGGTTTCGGACCTTCCGACTGCGCCTCTGCGGGCGAAAAACCGCAGTCTGCCCAAGTGTATGCGCCAGCCCGAGCGCGGTCCCTTGGTAGGCGTTGTAGTCCGCCGCGAAATCACGGTGCGAGTAGAGGCGCTTGACGGCGATCGCGTCGCTGAGCGATTCGCCGGTTACCCGTTCCACGTGATCGAGCAGGAGCTGGAAATAGCTCTCGCGGGCTTCGTCAGTATCTTCCATTCCCGGCGCGACCGGCACGAGGAGAAAGAGGTTCTCCGCGCCGTTCGGCGCAGCGTCGGCGTCGGTCTTGGAGATACAGCTGAGATAGAAACACGGGTTAGGCGGCCAAGCAGGAGACGAGAAGACCGCATCGAAATGCTGGTTCCAGCTTTCCGAGAAGTAGAGATTGTGGTGCTGGAGGCGCGGTAAGCGCTTGTTCACACCCAAGAAGGCGACGAACATCGAGGGCGCAACCACGCGCCGCTCCCAGTACCGGGAGTCGTACGTTCGCCGCTCGCCGCCCAGAAGCTCGAGCTCGGTATGCGCGTAGTCCGCTGCGGAGACCACGACATCCGCCCGGTGCAGCCGGCCTCCGCTTACAACTCCCGTGGCTCTGTCGCCTTCGACGCGAATCTCGCTCACCGGCCGGCTCGTCCGTAGTTCGACGCCCATCTGGCGCGCGAGCGCTTCCATTGCCTGGGCGACCCCGGCGAGACCGCCTGCCGGATAGTAGACGCCCAGGTTCATGTCCACATGTGACATGATCGAGTAGAGTGCCGGTGCCTCCTCCGGGCGAGTTCCCAGAAAGACCATCGCATACTCGAGAATCTGTCTGGCTCGGCGGTCGCGGAACGATCGGCGCACCTGCTTGTCGAGCGAGGAGAGCACCCGCAGCCTTGACCCTTCGATCAACATCCGAGGGCTGAAGAAGTCACTCAGGCGGCGGTAATCGCGGTAGAGAAACTGGCGCATCGCCACATCGTACTTGTACCGGGCCTGCTCGAGGTACCGTCGGAGCCGAGCGCCGCCACCGGGCTCAAAGCTTTCGAAGAGGGTCACGGTCCTCTCGATGTCCGGTCCTACCGTGACCGACTCATCCGGTGAGAAAAAGACCGTATAGTACGGATCGAGCCGCTTCAGCTCGTAGTAGTCTTCGCGGCGCCGCCCGATATCCGTGAAAAAGCGCTCGAATACCTCCGGCATGAGGTACCAGGAGGGCCCCATATCAAAGCGATCCCCGCGGTGTGACCAGTACCTAGCCCTCCCCCCCGGTTGGTCGTTCTTCTCGAACAGCTGAACCCGGTAGCCGGCTCGGGCCAGATAGGCCGACACGCTCAACCCTGCGAATCCTCCGCCGATTACCGCGGCTGTAGCTCGCATTGTCTTCATTACCTGCCACTGCCTCCAAGGGGAGAATACTACACAGTACGCTATGCAACAAGCGAAAGATGCCGAACTAGTGTTTTATCACCACACTTTGCGCTACAGGCTCCGGAGAAGGCTTTGTCGTGAAGCCAATCGGGCAGGGCGTACTACTGCCGGGCCCGAGCGGGGCCGAGAAGTCCCGGAACGCCGCTCGGCTGCCCGACCATTGCGTCCGCACCCGGGCGGTGCTACTATCCGGACATGCAGGACATCCTTCGGCGATGCATGTCGCGTCACCGGCATGAAGAGTAAGAGTAGCTATGAAGTCATGATGCTGCCGTTGTGGGTGCTTGTGCGGACTATCATCATCCTGGCCGCTTCTCTGCTGTTTGCCTGTGACGCCACCAGACCTGGGGATACCGAGCCACCCGTCGCCGAAGCCGGAACGATCGATCTGCGGGATTGGGACTTCAATGCCTACGGTCCGGTTCGTCTTGACGGAGAGTGGGAGTTCTTCCATCAGCGCTTCCTTGTCAGCGAGGAGCGTGCTTCGAAGCCGCATGGGTCCGGACACGAGACAGGCGTAGTTGGGAACGAGCGGCCGGCCGGAAAGCCCGGAGACGAAGCCGTTCTCCAACAGGTTCCTTTGCCGTGGAACCGACAGCCGGAATCGCATCCCTCTTCTCCTCTGCGCACCTACGGGAGCTACCGGATCAGCGTTCGTCTCCCGGAGGAACGAGTACTCTTGCTCGGCCTACCGCAGATCCTCAGCAGCTATCGACTGTATCTGGACGGCCGGCTGATTGCATCCTCAGGCGATCCCGGACGAAACCGCGCGGACACCGTTCCCCGCCACTTTCCGAAGAGTGTTTCGTTCTTTCCGGAGAATGCGGAGGCGCAGCTGGTGGTGGAGGTCGCCAACTATTCCAGCACGAACAGCGGGATCTGGAAGAGTATCGAAATCGGAAACGAGGAGCACATCAGGACCCGACGAGAACACCGCCTCGCCATAGCCTTCGTGCTTCTCGGTAGCATACTTATTATGGCAATCTACCATTTCGTTCTCTTCGCTCTTCGGAGAGACGACCGTTCCAGCCTCTACTTCGGCATCTTCGCACTTCTGATTGCCGCGAGGATTCTCGTTACCGATCAATACCCGGTGTTCTTGTTCTTCCCGGATGCCTCTATGGCTGCGGTTCGGAAGTTGGAGCTCGCGTTCACCTTCTACTTGGCGGTGGTGGTCCTCCTGATGTTCATCCGCGAGTCATTTCCACGCCAACTGCCGTATCTGCCCGTCCGGGTTTTTCAGGCGATCGGACTACTCTTTGCAGCAGGAGTGCTTGTTCTGCCGGTGCACTGGGGGATATACACTCTCTTCCCGTACCAGGCCGTGGCGATTGTCGGCGGCCTGTTCGCTGTCGTTGCCGTAAGCCGCGCGCTCATCGAAGGAGAAGAGGGCGCCGGCGCCGCCTTTAGCGGAATGGCGTTCCTTTTCGTCTGTGCTCTTACCGACATTCTGCGTCAGTATGTACCCTTCCCGTTTCTCGATTTGACCGCGGTGGGGTTGTTGGTATTCCTGCTCTTTCAGTCCTTCACGGTTTCTCAGAGGTTCTCGCACGCCTTTGATTCCGTGAAGCGGCTCTCCGAGCGCCTTGTTCGCAACGATAAGCTCAAGGACGAATTCCTTGCCAACACATCGCATGAGCTCAAGACGCCGCTTCACGGCATAATCGGCCTTGCGGACGGTCTCCGTGACGGGACGGCGGGGGATCTCCCGGTTCGAGCGAACCATGAGCTCGAGCTCATCTCAGCCGGAGCAAAACGCCTGTCGAATCTGGTAAACGACATCCTCGACGCCTCTCGCCTCAAGAACCGAGACATCGTCCTTTCGCGCCGACCGGTCGACATTCGGACGCTGGCGGAGGTTGTCCTGGAGCACGTGCGCCCGCTTCTTGGCGACAAGCCGATATCTCTCAAGAACGATGTGCCCGATAACCTGCCTCCGGTCTTCGGCGACGAAGAGAGACTTCAACAGATTTTGCATAACCTCTTGGGAAACGCGGTGAAGTTCACCGATTCCGGTACCGTCGCGATTCGCGCACAGTGCGAGGGCGATGCGGTGCGGGTGGACGTCTACGACACAGGGTGCGGAATTGAGCCGAACGACGTGGACCGCATTTTCGAGCCGTTCGAGCAGGCCGACATGTCGGCAACGCGGGAGCACGGGGGAACCGGGATCGGCCTGAGTATCACGAAAAGCCTGGTGGAGCTACACGGCGGGAGCATCGAAGTCGACTCGGAGCCCGGCAAAGGAAGCGTGTTCAGTTTCTCTCTGCCCGTGCACCATGACCCAGTCTCCGCCACGACCGTCTCCGCGTTTTGGCCGCCTTCCGCGCCCTCCGTTCCTTCCGCGCCTACGCCGCGCGACGCACCGTTTCACGAGCCGAGCCTGGGCCCCCAACCACCACGGAGTGCCGAAGAAGCGACGATCGAAGCGCATCCCGCTCAAGAGGAAGCGGGAACAGCTCGCCCGTCTGACTCCACCGACGGCAGCTCCCTGAGCTTGGCGGGGCAAAGCGAGCTTGTTCTGATAGTAGATGACGATCCGCTCAACCGCCATGTCCTGGAGAATCATCTGCGGCTACGGGGTTACCGCGTGCGAGCGGCCGGCGACGGTTCCGAGGCGCTCCGGATGGTAGAAGAGTCGGCGGACCGCATTTCAGTAATACTTCTGGACGTCATGATGCCCAAGATGAGTGGGTATGAGACGTTGCGCCGCATTCGCACGAGTTATTCGCATACTGAGCTTCCCGTGATCCTTCTCACCGTGAAGGACCAGATGCGGGACATGGTGGAGGGTTTCTCGTACGGAGCCAACGATTACCTCACCAAGCCGGTGGCACGCGACGAGCTTCTGGCGCGTATACGGGCACAGATCAACATCTCGCAAGTGAACTACGATGCGTTGACCGGTGCCGCAAGCCGCCGCTTCTTCGACGAAGCGCTGTCGCGCGAATGGTACCGCGCGCTCCGATCGGCCCGGCCTCTCGCTTTGGTGATGATCGATATCGATTGCTTCAAGCTCTATAACGACTCCTTCGGGCACCCTGCGGGGGACGACTGCCTCAGGCGGATAGCGGACACGGTTTCAGCCTACGCCAGACGAGCCGGCGACCCTTTCGCGCGCTACGGAGGTGAGGAGTTCGCGGTATTGCTCCCTGACACGTCCGCCGGCGATGCCGCGTCGCTCGCCGAGAGAATGCGACGCGACGTGGAAGCTCAGAGCATCCCCATTCCCAACTCGCCTATTTCTTCGGTGGTGACCATCTCCTTGGGAATCACATCGATGATTCCCCAAAGTCATTCCAACCCCAAGGAGCTGCTTCATCGAGCGGACCAGGCGCTCTATCAGGCGAAACAGGCAGGAAGGAACCGGGTAGTAGCACAGGAGTAGCCCGGGCACAATCGAACCCGGCGTGACCAACGGGAAGTTCCTAAACCTTCGCAGGGGCCTCGGGTGACGAAGGCTTGGTCAAGCCACCGAAGGCAAGTGAGCGCGCGGTGTTCTCCCCTACCGGGCAAGCTTGGCTTCGAGATCCCGCGCGTGCTCATAGTCCAGGCGGAGACGTAGCGAAAAAGGTCGCCGCAGTTGGAGATCCGCCAGCATCTCGCGGACAAGATCTTGGGCCTCGGCACGATCTGAGATCGGCGGCAGGTCGACCGTGCCTTCGTAGTGCGCTGCGCGGGTCAGCTCATCGTCAGCTTCCCGATACGCTTGGGCAAGCTCGTCCTTGCGCCGTTGCCGCTCCTCATGCGACCAGTCGCGCTCATACAGGCTCTCCGCAAGCGAGAGATAGAAGCGGTGATAGGGCACAATCGAATGCGAGTCTTCCGTTCCCGCCTCAGCAGCCTCCCATTCATCCCGCTCGCGCTCATAGAGCTCCACCGCGTACCGCCCGGAAGAGACTGCGGCACGATCGTTCCCCCACGCCAGTGGGCGCCCGGGGAGCTCTCGGTAAAGCTGTCCGAGTATCAGGTGTGCCTCCGGTAGCTCAGGGTTGCGTTCAAGCGCGACAGCAAATAGCTCCCGCACCTCGCCGAGAGTACCGAGCGCGCGCAGCCGCCCCTCCTCTCGCGCTCGCAAGCCCGTAGCGGCGGCCTGCCAGACCAACGGCTCAGCCGCCGAAGGATCGGCCTCCGCCGCGCGCGCCGCCTTCTCTTCGATAGGCTCAACCGCCCTGCGAAGCTCCCTGCCCTCCAACTGCCCGTCCCGATACCGGAGCTCGAGCTGCGCCATATCCGCGCGGGCGGCTCTCCACCACAACGCCGCACGCTCCGCGGCGTCTGCCGTCGCGTACGCCCGGCTACGCTCGAAGCGCCCGACTTCGGCGACGACTGCGGCGTGCTCCTCCTGCGCATGGAGCCTGTCGATTGCTTCGAGTACTTGCGAGAACGCGCTGCTCTCCTGAGGCTGGCCCGCCACCGCGATACCAACAAACAACGCCGAAATCACAGCCATTTGCTCTACCCACCTTCTCCGATGCATGAAGCTCCTTCTTACCTGTCTACTCACTCACGCGGGCTCAAGTCCAGATCCGCGGGAACAGCCGGCCGCTGCCGGGCACGGGGCCTTTCAAACGTCTGCTCGATCCTGCTCGACGTTCAGGACGTGCAAATCCTCATCACCCTCGTAGAGGACCGGCGATTCGGTCTGACGCAAGCGTATGAGGTTCTGCGCCGCTCGCTCAACGGCGGAACAGTACTCGCATTCGGGCGAAGCGATCGCGCAGGCGGTACGTGCGGCAATAGCTTGGGGAACGCTGACATCTTCCGGAAGCACGCCAATGTACTCGGGACTGATCCCGAGGTTCCGTCGCGAGATCTCTCGCAGCCGTGTACCCACACGCAACTCGTCCTTCGTCCGTGCCATGTTCAACACGGCCTTCGGATGCAGCTCTCGCAGGCGTGATCTCGCCAGCTCCTGATGCTCGGAATCGACTTCGCCCAAGTGGTCAACCAACATAGGCAAAGTAACGTCCTTACCCTCGATGCCCTCGGCAACCAACGCACGGATTGCGTTCCGGGCAGGACTCCCGCGCGGAAAGCTTCGTACGATGAGGCGGAATATGGCTGCTTTGAGAAACGCGTACGCATTCAGGATGGAGGTAATCTCAGGAGTCGTGATAACAATGCCGGTATTCGAAGCAAGGAATAGGTCGAGGGTATTGTAGGCCGTACCCGCGCCAAGATCCAGCAACACTACATCGGCGGTTAGCCGGCAAACCTCTCGGATGATTTTCTGCTTCGTGGAGTAGTTGAGGTTTGCTGTCTCGGGAAGTAGCCCGTCACCCGGTATGAAGAACAGGCGAGGAATGTCGGTCGGAACAAGAAGGGCATCAAAGCGCTCCTCGCGCTTGTGCACGTATCTTCCGATTCCGGCGTGCGTGTTTCGCACGCCGAGACACGTATGAAGATTTGAGCCTCCGAAGTCGAGGTCAACTAGTACTACCGTCTTTCCGCGGCGCGCGAGGGCGATGCCGAGGTTGGCGGTAAACACGCTCTTGCCGACTCCACCCTTTCCGCTTCCTACCGGAACTACCATGCGCTCCATGCTCGGCTCCTACGCCCGGCTCCACACAGCCGGCATGCGTTCGACCACTTCTCCGGGCAGCAGCATCTTCCTAATGAAGCTTACCGGTCCGGTGATCCGATTCTCGGTGAGGGAGCACTGCTGTCGGGAGATGCGGTTCTGCTGCTCTGCGGTCACGGCATTCCTCGACGGTGGAGGTGCGGCATGGGCGGACACTGCTGCTATCGCCGCGCGCCGACGATGCCGGTGGTAACCATGTTGACCAGCCGTGGAGTGTCGAGGATCAGAGCGATTTCGCCGGTACCCAGGATTGTAGCGCCTGAGACGCCCTCGACATTCCGGTACAACGGTCCGAGCGCCTTTATGACCGCCTGCATCTGCCCGACAACCTCCTCGACAAGCAAACCGATCCTATCGTCATCGGAACTCACGATCACCAGCTGGGAAACGTTCGGAGCATCTGTCTTAATCTCGAACAGCTGACGCAAATCGAGATACGGAACAAGCTTCCCTCGTATCTCCACGAGCCGTTGGCCGTTCTCTCCTGCCTGGTCCTGAGAGGTGAACTCAACGCATTCGTCGACTGAAGCCAGCGGCACAACGTAGTGTCGATCGCCGATGCGCAGTAGCAGGCCGTCGACGATTGCAAGGGTAAGCGGAATCTGTAGCGATACAACAGTGCCCGAGCCGTGCTCGCTTCGCACCTTCAGTGTGCCGTTGAGCGCCTCGATGGTGCGTTTGACCACATCCATGCCGACACCACGGCCGGAAAGGTCGCTCACCTCCGAAACGGTCGAGAATCCGGGCTCGAAGATGAGTCCGTAGATCTCCTCTTCCGTTAGTTCCGCCTCGTTCCCGACAAGTCCGCGCTCCCGTGCTTGTCGCAGAATCGCCTTGTCGTCCAGCCCTTTCCCGTCGTCGCTCACTTCGATATTGACCATTCCCCCGGCCTGACCGGCACGTAGCTGGACAGTCCCTTGTGCCGGTTTGCCCGCTTCCTTCCGAGTCCGTTCATCCTCCATGCCATGATCGACGGCGTTGCGAACCAGGTGGAGGAGCGGATCAGTAAGTCTCTCGATGATTCTCTTATCGAGCTCCGTCTCACCGCCGCCGGTGACCAGCCGCACATCCTTCCCAAGCTGACGCGATAGATCGCGTGTTACCCTCTGAAAGCGGCTAAACGCCTGCCCTATCGGGACCATTCGCATGCCCATCGCCACCTCCCGTAGTCTGGTAACGTGACGACCCAACTCTTCCACGATCGGGGATAGATCGGACCGCTCGTCGTCGGTCACTGTGCGCGACAGGCGTGCATGCGAGGTCACCGCTTCTCCCACTAAGT
>PWGF01000125.1 GCA_003554375.1 Spirochaetaceae bacterium | reverse complement strand
TGCAGCGAATCCGGCTACGGGCACCGTCGAATCGACCTCGAGCACGTTGATCTCAGAGCGCAACACCCCGTACGAGCCGAGCTCGTTGCCGGTTTCGTCCGTCACTACCAAAACCGAGGCTCCGGCAGGAGCGCGTATCTGAGTGAGCGCGCGGTGCGCCTCGGCGTAGCGCTTTTCTGCGTCCTCCAGGTCGGTGGTATCGATCTCCGTGGGATCGGCGATCGCCGCGACGTCCGGCACATGAATGACGCTTCCGGCTGCGCTCTCTCCGGGTACGTCAAGCAGCGTTCGTGCTCGCTCGGCGAGTGGGCCTTCCACGCCCGGCTCGGCGGTGAATTCCTGAGTAGCGCGCTCTTGCTGCTCCGCGGCGGTCTCCGGCGGTGCGGGCACTTCCTCTTCCGCGGGCGCGTGTGGTGTCGCGGGATCGTCCTTTTCCGAAAGGTCGCCCGGTGTCGCGGGGCCTCCCTTCTCAGGGGGGGTGTCCGACGTCGAGGTGTCTTCCTCTTCCGCAAGGTCGCCCGGTGTCACGGAGGGTTCCTCTTCGGCGAGGTCGCCCGACGTCGCGGAGGCTTCCTCTTCGGCGGCGGGTTCCGATTTCGCGGCGTTTTCCCCTTCCGAAGCGGGTGACTGTTCGCCGGGATCTTCGAGGTCCTCCCAGTCCCCCACGGGCGCAGGATTGTCCGGACGGTCGGCCTTCTCGATAGTGGTCTCAGGTCCACAGGCTGTAAGCCAGGCAAAAGGAAGCAGCCATATGAGCATAGCAACGTGAATACCGACCGATCGGCCGGACATTCGCCGCCAAGGGGCTCCGGTTGATCCGGAGGTTCCGGTTGCCCGGAAAGCCTGGAAGCGCTCCGCTCCCGCGGCGGCGTTCCGGAACGTCTGTAGTTTCGGGCGGCCCCGTGCGGTAGCGGAACCGTCTCTTAGATTGTGCATCGTTCCCCTCCCAGTCGATGACAATCGATTGAGCTACTGTACGAACGTTACTGTACCAGCGTAACTCTGCTAGACGCAACTCTACTGGCCTGCCGGAGAAGACGCCGAACGGCGAATGCCTTATCGAAAAGCTGCTCGGGCAGACGCAGCAGGGCAAAAGCGGTTGGATCAGTACGGTTCGACGGCGGCGGCGGAAAGCCGCTGAAGTGAGTACTCACCCCTCTCACGACACCACCACGGTCCCGGCAAGCGTCCAAGGCCGGCCGGTCGCCGCCGCGCTTTCATGCGGGTTGGTCAACTGCGTTTGCTCGGGCAAACGCAGGAAGTAGCGGGAGGCAGCGTGGCAGGGTGGACAGTGGCTAAGCCGTGCCGTAGAGTGAGTGTATGGGTGACGACCGTACCTCGGGGCCTGATTCGGACGGAAAGGCGCCGTCAGGCTCAGGTCCGCCCACTTCGGATCGTTCTATCTCGTCCGGCCGTCCCGGTTCTGCCGACCGTCCATGCCGGGAAACGGTGAGTCTACGTTACCGGGAGGCGGCGCAACGGTCGAAACCGGTAAACGAGCGCACCGACATAGTAATCGGTCCTGAGCTCTCCCGCGCCGAACGGCCGCGCGGGCGGGCCGGCCGTTCGGCGCGGTATCTTACTCCTTTCTTCCCCTCCGCGGGGGCAAGGTCGGACGATGTCGATACCATCGAGCCTCTCCATGCAGTGAACTTCGAGCCGGTATTGTCGCGAAATCAGCTCGCCAACTCTGAAACGCGCCGGCAGGGGACCGGCCTGGACGTGCTGGAGCTCTCTACGTTGCGTATGCCCCGAAAAGCGAAGGTTGAATCGGGTTCGGAGCATGCCGCCGACGCCGCCTCGAACAAGGATGAAGCGGCGTCGAGGGCCGTGGAGGAGGGGAGTGCGGAATCGCATGAGCGTGACTCCAAGCATGACGACATTGAGAAGAGAGGGGGCGCCGGCGGGGAGTCGACGGCAAGCTCATGGGACCATGACCAATCGATGGGGCATATGGTAGATACCGACGCGTAGGGCGGACTGCGCGCTCAGACGATCGGCGCTCTCGATTTCAGCCCGGCGAGCTCGATTAACGTGTGCGCTTCGCGATGAGCTGCCGCGGTTATCTCGGTGCCGCCTACTTGAACGATCCACGGTATTCGGATTATACGGTGAGCTTGGAGCCTTACAACTGAAGTGTAACCGGCGCCGCCACCGGCCGGGATTCACAACGCCGGGGCGGTCCGGCGGGCGGTGTGAGTGCTGAGAATCTCATCGTTCGAGGCGGGCCGGCCAGTGACTTTGGAAACGTTGCGACGGAACCCTTTTGTAGAGACGCACATGGTAGAATTCAGCCTTGGCGACCACTTTGCCGACTATGGCCGGGGAGCGTGCGCGCAGCGCGAGAGAACCGAGGCCATAGAGTGGATCCAACCGCACCCGTCGCTGCCGGTCCGCGCGTTTGTGCGGCCGGGTTCGCGGGCAGCGTTGGAGCCGGCCGTCGCGCGGCGAGAGGTGCCGCGAGTGGTCGAACAGATCCGGCGGGTGACGGACGCCGAGATCCGTTGGTTGATCGTGGAGCCGCCGGAGCAGCCCAGCGTTCTGAGAGCGCTTGACCGTGAGGGGTTCAAGTGGCTCGTCGATTGTCCCGGGATGGTCTTACATTTCTCACGATTCCGTCCGGCCGCGGGACCGCAGGACTTTCGCGTGGCGCGGGTTTCGTCCGAGCAGGAGGCTGAGAAGTTCGGAGAGATATATGCGCGTGCGAACGGGCATCACGGGGCTACGCGACGTGCTTTTGTGGAGGCACTGGTTAGTTCGTGGCACGAGCGCGGCGATCGATACGACTTCGCGCTCGGCTACTCGAGATCGACGCCGTGTTGCTGCATGAAGACTCGTTATGAGTGCTTTGACGAGACTGGCGTGAGCGCGGTAGGAGTTTACCAGGTAGCGACGGATCCTCAGTTTCGCCGGCGCGGGTACGCGAAGGCGCTCGTCACGGCCGAACTGGAGCGCGCACGCTCGTGGGGCGCGGATTGCGCCGTACTTCAGAGCGAGCCGGAGGTGGCTTCCCTGTACGGAGCGCTCGGGTTTCGCCAGACAAGCCGCTTGATTGTGTACTCGCGATCGGGTTGAGCTCCAGCTCGCGGAGGGCACGGACAGCCCGCCGCGGATTCAACAGGTGCCGGCCGAAGCAATCGGAGGATTGACTATGGATGGAGCGATCGTCGGCTCGCCGGGCGAACAACCGCATGTAGAGTCAACACCAGAGGAAGAGCCGCATGCAGAGTCAGCAGAACGACCAGCGCTTGGGCGATGAACCCGGGCGCGGTGAGGTATCGGGCGGTCGCGTCGCGTTCGTAACCGGCGGTACCGGGTTTATCGGAAGCCATCTGGTAGAGCGGCTTCTGGAAGTGGGCTACCGAGAGGTCCGTTGCCTGGTAAGAGACCGGCCGAAATGGTTGGAGGGGCGTCCGGTGACCTTTGTCCGGGGGACTCTGAGAGAGCCTGAGACGTATCGCGACGCCCTGTCCGGGGTTACGCATGTCTACCACGTCGCCGGAGTGACGCGTGCCAAGCGGTACGGTGAGCTCTACGCAGCGAACGCACTTGCTACGCGGGCGCTCTGTTGCGAGCTCTTGCCGCACCGTCACCGGCTTCGCGGGGTGCTTCTGGCAAGCAGTCTTTCCGCCGTCGGGACGGCGTCCGTGCCGGTTCCGGACGAAAGCTATCCGACGCGCCCGGTCAGCAACTACGGGAGAAGCAAAGCGGCGA
>PWGF01000280.1 GCA_003554375.1 Spirochaetaceae bacterium | reverse complement strand
CGGAGCGTCGGATGGTCCCAGCACCCGTCCCCGACGATGTCGGAAAGAAGGCTCGTTTTGCCGCTCCCGTTGGGTCCTACCAGGCCGACCCGCTCGCCCACCTCCATAAAGAGGGAAGCGCGCCGGAGAAGCGTCACTCCGCCGCGCCGCACCGTGTGCTCTCGTATGTCGAGCGCGATCCGGGCGCGTCCCGCGCGTGCGTTGAAAGAGATCTCCGGTGCTTTGCGCTCCAGCGCCGGAGCGGGCTCGGCGGAAGCCTTCGCTTTCTCGAGTTGCGTTCGCCTGGCGCGGAGTCTGCGTCCCCACGACGGGTCGGGATGCGCCTTTGCGATCTGGGCAAATCGCTCCACGAGCGCTTCGAGGCGCGCCAGCTTCTTCTGCGCCGCCTGGTGGCGAGCGCCTGCGGCAACCGCCTTCTGAAGTTTCTCCGCTTGGTACTCCGAGTATCCCCCGGCGTACCGAGTCGTCTGTCCGTGCTCGATCTCGATTACACCGTCGACGACCCGATCGAGCAGATAGCGGTTGTGCGAGACGATGAGAACCGCGCCGCGAAACGACCGCAGGAACTCCTCCAGCCAGGCAAGGCCTGCGAAATCGAGGTGATTTCCCGGTTCGTCCAGGACAAGGAGGTCAGGGCGCTGCATCAGGGCGCGTCCCAAGTCCAGGATGTTCCGCTCGCCGCCTGAAATCCGGGTCAGTGGGGTGTCCGCTGCGTACGTCAGGCCGAACGTAGACAGAAGGCGGTCCGCGGAGATCTCCGCGTCGTCTCCGTTGACGGCGTCATACTCGTCCCGGATCCTTTGGTAGGAGGCAAGGGCTGCTTGGAGCTCATCCGGCTCGACCGAGGCGAGCGCCTCCTCGGCGCCCCGGAGCTGACTCCGGAGCGCAAGGACGTCCGCCATGAGGTAGCTGCGAAGATCGTGGTCCGCTACGTCGAGCGAGAGGTCGCTCTGCCGGTCCGGGGTGCAGATTCCGGTCTCATGCGCAGACTCCGCATGGTTACCGCTTCGATCCCGCTCTTGAGCCACGTATGCCGTCCGAAGCACGCGCGCCCGCACGATTCTGCCGCCGGTCGGCTCTTCTTCCCCGAGCAGGAGGCGGCAAAGCGTAGACTTGCCGGCTCCGTTCGGTCCCACCACGCCGAGCTTCTCCCCCTCGGCAATCGCGAACGATGCTCTCCGCAGGACGGCTTCTCCTGCGTAATCCATGGCCACGTCGTGACACTCCATAAGCGTCATACTGTTACCCTCCCTGTGCCGCGGCAGCGATTGCGTCTCTCGAGCGCTTATGGAGAGGGAGGGCACCACCGCGGAGCTCCGCCTGCTCGGAGCAGGCCCGCTGTGGCGGCGGCGCAAAAAAAGGCCGCGGCGCCTCTCTCCGACTCGAGAGAGGCGCCGCGGCCTGCATAGTTCATGCACACCGGCCGAATGCGGATCAGCCGGTGTCCGTGCAAACCTCCGGACACACCTCTCCCGTCGACCCGGTGTACCCGGAAATCCGGCGAGGAATAAGGTGTGCGTTGATTTGCACGCTCATCATGGGCCTACTATAGCTTGGATTCTCGAAGCGGACAAGTCCCCGCGGCCGGCTGCGGCTAGCTCCTAAGCATTTACTTCTTTTCGATTCCATCTAGTCCTCAAGAGGAAGGAGAAGACGGGTCGGTCGAGATCTCCTGGCGGACGAATCAGCACAAGGCACTCAAGTACTGGGGGCTGCAGTGGGGTGAGCACGTTGTCGTCGAAGAGCCGGAATCGCTGAGAGCGGAGCTTCTGCGGATCGGGCGGCTTTTCAGGAGGAGTATGGGAGTGAGGCGTGAGAGTGGGCAGGGCGTAAACTTGACGATCAGATGCCAAGAACGACCTGTAGCTATTTCACTCAATCGGAAGACTGCGGATACGGATGCGTTCTTCCGATATCGTCACCACGCAGCCACGCTGCAACTCGCGCTCATAATTGCGACAGATTCTATCGATTTGACGGGCGATCTCTTTCGGCCGAACTCCCTGGCTTTTACGGAATAGAATAAAGGAGGGTCTTGCTTCCTATCGGACAGCCAACAGTGCCCCAAAATCGGTATCAGCTGAGACGAGCACTCGATCCTCTCGCAGAGCCACTGCAAACACATCCGAATCAACCGAAGCCTGCATCTCGAGCTCTCGTATATGCAACGCGTCGCGCCCGCGTTCATGCAGCAAATGCGACAGTGACGGTGATAATGCGTTGTCAATGAGTAGTTTCATGCTTCGCGACTAAGCTCGATTTCTCGATCTTTACTCAGAGCCGCGGCATAGTGAAGCGCTTGCGAGACGTCCTCGGCTTCAAGATCCGGATACGCCTCCAGAATCTCTTCTCTCGACATTCCATCCGCAACCATCGAAACGACGGTCGCAACAGGAATTCGGAGGTGACGAATACATGGAACCCCGCCCATCTTATTCCCTTCAGCTGTTATTCGGTCGAACATATCTCGCCTCACGCGTTCAGTATACGTCACAAACAGCTCCGCGTAAGTCGCGACTGATGAGCTCCGGCGGCGAGCGGACGGATAGGCGCGGTTCACCGCTCGGCGACCAGGCTACGCCGCCGCGACGGTGAGCTGACAGCCTGGGGCTACGCGCTCGCCGCGAGCCGGGGAGGGCGGGCCGGTCCCATACCAGCACGTGGCCCTTCTCGGGCCCGGGCCGTCCCCGCTGGCCGTCCCCGCTGGGCGCCGCCCTGGCGGGGGCTCGATCGCCCGCTACCCGCCGGCCTGCTCGAGCGTCTTCTGTTTCCAGTCCAGCGCCCCCACGGGGCACGCTTCGACGCACTCGCCGCACTCGGTGCACGAGTGTGGGAGAGGGCGGTCGAACGCGGTACCGATTCTCGTCTCGAACCCGCGATTCTTGAAGCCCAAGAGGTTCTCGTTGATGACCTCGCCGCAGAGCTTCACGCACAGTCCGCACTTAATGCATTTGCCGTTATCCAGAATGATATGCGGATGTGAGGCGTCGTAGCCGCTCTCTCCTTTGGCCCCGCGGTACAGCTCGGGATCCGCGCGATGGCTTCGCGCAAGCTCCCGGAGGCTGCAGTCGCGCTGAGCGGTGCATCCGCACTCCAGACACCTGGCGCCTTCTTCGGCGAGCTCTTCCGCCGAGAACGTATGGCTCACCTCGCCGAACGTACTCGTCCGTTGATCGAGAGGGATGAGACGTTGCCGTGTTCGGGGCCGCTCCGCGGGCTGCGACAGGAGCGTGAGATCGTCGGGCGAGAGGCTCTGCCAGTGGCCGCGGGAGACGTTCACCTGCGGAGGGAGGGAGCGATCTTCTCCCCGTACATATGCCTCGACGCTTGCCGCGACTCTTCGGGCGCCGGCAACCGCCTCCACGACTGTTGCGGGGCCGGTGGTGCAGTCGCCGGTACCAAAGACGTTTTCGTCCGCGCGGCAGTCGTCCTCTGACACGGCCACGTCTCCCCACTTGTTGGTCGGTAGCTCCTCGGGGGCCACTGTCTTCTGGCCGATCGCGGCGATTACGGTATCCGCGGTCACCTCGAACTCGCTTCCTTCGATGGGGACGGGCCGCCGCCGTCCGGAGGCGTCCGGCTCTCCGAGCTCCATCTCTCGGCACTCGAGGACGAGCCGGTTTCCGGAACGCCGCAGGCTGATGGGCTGGGTGAGGAAGCGGAACTGAGCGCCTTCCTCCCGCGCCTCGTCGATCTCTATCTGCTCGGCCGGCATCTCCT
>PWGF01000424.1 GCA_003554375.1 Spirochaetaceae bacterium | reverse complement strand
CGAGCCGCTCGTACCGGAAACCGAGACCCTCCCCTTCAACGATCCCGAAGCGGTCGCGCAACTCGACCGGCGCGTCGCCGCCTGCATCGTGGAGGTCATCCAGGGCGAAGGCGGGCTCGAGCAGATGACGCCCGAGTTTGTCGAAGCGCTCAACAGCGCGCGCGAAGAGCACGACATCGTGCTTATTGTGGACGAAATTCAGACCGGACTCGGCCGGACCGGCTCGGTCTATGCCCACCGAACCGCTGGGCTCAAAGCCGACATCGTGACCTTGGCCAAGCCGCTCGCCGGCGGGCTTCCGCTCTCGGCCACGCTCATCCCCGAGCGGATCAACAAGCTCCTCTCTCCCGGCGACCACGGCTCCACATTCGGCGGCGGCCCCGTGACCACCGCCGTCGCCGCGCACGTGTGGAAGACCATTACCCCTGAGCGCTTCCTGGAGCAGGTCCGCGCCCGGGCCGTCCAGCTCGACGGAGAGCTCGACGAGCTCGCTGCCTCTCGGTCCGAGCTCGGCCGCACCCTCGGCGCCGGGCTCCTCCGCGGCGTCGAAGTCCGCTGCCCGGAGAACCAGGCCAAGACGGTCATCAAGGAAATCCTCGGCGCCTGCCGCAGCCGCGGCCTTCTCATTCTTCGCTCCGGCGCGAACGTCCTCCGCTTAGCGCCGCCGCTTACGGTTTCGAAGGAGGACGTGTCGACAGCCGTGCGAATCCTCGGCCAAGCGCTCGATGCCGTCGAGATTCCGAGCCCCGACGGAAACGATTCCGCCCAGGGCACCGCGCCGGCGCACGCCCCCGGGTCGCCCCCAACCCGGTCCTCCGGTGAAAGCAGTGCCCCCGCAGGCCGGCCGACCTCTACCGGAGCCACGACCGGCGCTGCGACCGGACAGTCAGCCGCCGGCCAATCCACCACAGAACAGTCAGACCAAGGAGATCCATCATGAATCAGGAACAGAACCAGCACCAGAACCCGAACGCCGCCCAGGCCAACAGCCGGGCCGCCGCCGGCAGCCAGGCCGGCGCAGGCCCCACGGCCAACGTCGCCGCCTCGCAGGGTGCCGCCGCCTCGCAGGGTGGCACCGCCTCCAACGCCGCCGCCGGCAGCCAGGCCGGCGGGCCCACGGGCAACGGCCCCGCCTCGCAGGACGGCCCCGCCTCCCAGAGCAGCGCCTCGCCCCCAGGACCGGGCGCCCCGGGCGCCGGCGGGCAGGCCGCCGCCGGCCCCACCCCCAACCGAGCCCACAAGCCCCGCGCCAAGCGCGGCGAGCGCCCCGTGAGCAAAATCGTCCTCGCCTACTCCGGCGGCCTCGACACCTCCATCATCATCCCGTGGCTCAAAGAGAACTACCCCGGCGCCGAAGTCATCGGCGTCTGCACCGACGTCGGCCAGGACGAGGACTGGGACGGCATGCGGGAGAAAGCGCATGCAAGCGGCGCAAGCAAGCTCATCATTCGCGACGTGCGCGAAGAGCTCGTCCGCGACTTTCTCTTTCCCATGCTTCGCGCCGGCGCCGTGTACGAGACCAAGTACCTCCTCGGCACCAGCATCGCGCGCCCCCTCCAGGCCAAGCACCAGGTCGACGTCGCGCTCAAGGAAGGCGCCGACGCCCTCGCCCACGGCTGCACCGGCAAAGGCAACGACCAGGTCCGCTTCGAGCTCACCTACAAAGCGCTCGCCCCGAACCTCGAAGTCATCGCGCCGTGGCGCCTCTGGGACATCCAGAGCCGCGAGGACGCTATCGACTACGCCCGCAAGCGCGGCATCCCCCTCGGCAACATCAACAAGGAGAACATCTACAGCCGCGACTGGAACATCTGGCACATGAGCCACGAAGGCGGCGAGCTCGAAGACACCTGGGAGCGCCCCAACGAAGCCATGTACCAGCTCACCACCTCGCCCAAGGACGCCCCCGACCAGGAAACCGAGATTACCATCGACTTCGAAGAAGGAATCCCCGTCGCCGTCGACGGCGAGCGCATGGAGCCGCTCCCCCTCCTCAAACGGCTCAACGAGCTCGGCGCCCGGAACGGCATCGGCCGCGAGGACCTCGTCGAGACCCGCCTCGTCGGCATGAAGAGCCGCGGCGTCTACGAAACCCCCGGCGGCACCCTCCTGCACAAGGCGCTTCGCGAGCTCGAGATGATCACCCTCGACTTCGATACCCTCGGCATGAAGAACCAGATGGCCCTCCGCTACGCCGACCTCGTCTACGCCGGCAAGTGGTTCACCCACTTCCGCGAGAGCATGGACGCCTACATGGAGACCGCCGCCCGCTACGTCACCGGCAGCGTCCGCCTCGTCCTGTACAAGGGCAACGCCATGGTCGCCGGCCGCCGGAGCCCCTACAGCCTCTACATCGCGGACCTCGCCAGCTTCGGCGAGAGCAGCTACGACCAAGAGGACGCAACCGGCTTCATTAATCTCTACGGCCTCGCCACCGGCGTCCAAGCCATCGTCCACGAGCGCCGCCCCGCCGACGCCGGCCCCGCCGTCGGCATGCGCGAAATGGCCGGCTTCCACGAGAAGTAGGCCCGCCGGGAGCACGCCCAACCGCTCGCCCCCGGCGTTCAAGATCCACGACCGTGGGGATAGAGCGTCGGGCGTGCCCCCGCGCCCCGGCCGGCCGCCCCGCGCCGCCCGAGCCCCAACCGCCCGCGCTGCGCCGCCACCCCTAAGCCGGACCACCCCCGCCGTACCGCCCGGGCCCCGGGGTCGCGTGCTCTGCTCCAAGTCCTCGCCCGCGCTTCGCCAAAGCGGCCCGCGCCCACCTCCCTCCGCCCCGGCGCCGCAGGGACCGTCGTAGCAGTCGAATGCCCCCGCACCTCCGTCCCTGCAGCCCCGGGCCCGCCGGTCGCCGGGCGTCACCACCACGCCCCACTCCGCCCGTTCCCCCGAAGCCGCGGTCCGCCCCGAACCCGAAGTCCGGCGCGCGGCCGGGCTCACTCCCGATCGCCCTGCGCGCCGGCCGCGGGCTCCGGGCTTTCCGCGACGCCCGCTCACGCACTGCCGCAACGCCCCCGGTATATCCTCCTGCCCGCCGGACGCTCGCACCACCGGCCATGCATCCCCGTCGACCGCCGCTCCGGACGCGGGTTCCAACCGACCGTCGACCACCGCCCGGCCCAGCCCCGCACCGGAGCCGGCCGTCAAGCAGAACCGCCCTGCGGGGCCCCGCACCCCCAGCCGGACTCCAGCGGCTTGGCGGATGCCCGCGCCCAATCCGCCAACCCAAAGGCTCCGCAGGAGCCCTCCGGCATCCGCGCGCCGGCCGCAGCCGCTTGGCACGTGCCCACGCCCAAAGGTATCCTGGCAGCTCAACACACCACCGAGCGCACCAAGGAGGGAGGATGATTCCACGCGCCGTTCGCGCGATTCGCACAACTCGTGCCTAGTTGGGGAGGACGCCGTCGCCGGTGACGAGCGGCATACACCGACCGGTGGAAGGTGGCGTGGCCTATCGCACGCCGCCTTTCCGTGCCTCACGCCCCGGAAGGAGCCCTATGAACGAATTCCTCGATATACGCGACGACGTCCGCGAGGCCATCCGGCAGGGGAACCCCGTGGTGGCGCTCGAGTCCACCATCATATCGCACGGCATGCCGTACCCGGACAATATCGAGTGTGCCCTCGCCTGCGAGGAAGTGATCCGCACGGCGCACGCCACGCCGGCCACCATTGCCGTGATCGGCGGGCGCATCCGCGTCGGGCTGGACGAGGACGAGAT
>PWGF01000138.1 GCA_003554375.1 Spirochaetaceae bacterium | reverse complement strand
GCCGATTCTTAGCGCCCCCGAGCCGCCGAGCCCCCGAGCCGCCGAGCGCCCGGGTCTCTCACGGTTTTCAGGCCCCGCCGGTTACGGTTTTTGCACGACGTTGGTCGGCAGGTGGAGCCGGTCGAGGAAGCCGCGGATCGCCGCGACTGTGAGATCCGGGCACTCTTCGTGGGGAACATGCCCGCACTCGGTGATAACCACGAGCTGGGCCGCCGGGAGCTCCGAGCTGAGGCGGACGCTCTGGGTCGTGGGCACGACCGGATCGTTGTCACCGGTTATTACGAGGGTGGGCTTGGCAACGTTCGGTACGAGGTCTTGAACCGAGGGTGGGCCGGCAGCGGCTATATACTCGTACAATGCTTGATCCCATCCTTCCAAACGCGTGATCTCGAAATAGGTTTCGAAGGTCTCCGGGGATATGCCGTCCGGATCGTGCCATGAGGAATGGAGGTATCTGGGAGCGAACTGGTGTACGAGTCTGCGAACAAGATACGGTCCGATGCGGCGCGCCTGGGGAAGACGGAGTATGGGCTTCAGATACGTAGGAACCCCGGGGCGGGTATAGATCGAAGGTGCGATCAACACGAGCGAATCGACGCGATGCGGAGCCCGGTATGCGACGTCCAACGCGACCGCTCCTCCCGCCGAATGGCCGACGAGCACTGCGTTTGAGATCCCGAGCTCGTTCAGAAGCCCGATTACGAGCTCGGTCTGTCGTTCCGGAGCGTACGGACTACCGTTGTTGAACGGCGGTTCCGGGCGTTCGCTCAGACCGAAGCCGGGGCGATCGAAAGCGATCATCTTTCCATAGCTTTCGAGCTCCGGCATAATCTCCGAGAAGGTGTGGGCGCGTCCGCCGAGCCCATGGAGGAATACGAGCGCGGTGTCCCCCTCTCCTGCGCTGATATAGTGGATATCCAACCCGTCTACGTTGACGAACTGGCTGTCGCTACGAGCAAGCTCGCGCGGATCCGCCACCAAGTCTCCTTGCTCGGGAATTGGCCAGAGAAATGGCAAGACTACGAATAGAATGAACACCCCCACTGCGAAGGCGAACGCAATCCATGCGAGCTTCGGTCCAATCGTACTATGTCCGCTCGTACTGTGCTGGAGGGAGCTCTGATCGCTCACGTTTCTACCTCTTGTTCTTCGATTTCCCCTTCTTGGCAGCTTTCGCCTTCACGTCCACACCGCCGAACAGGACCAGCCCGGAGACGATCACAGTGGGGGCATCCGGGCCGCCGTCGGTCTTACTCCCGTCGAAGCCCCCGAAGATCGGAATACCCCGCACCACCAGGTTGACGCCCTGAGGCACGGTAATATCTACCCCTCCGAAGGCTACGAAGCAAGTAATGCGGTAAGTCTCCCCCGGCACGAAGCGGGCTGCGCGAAGGTCAATGTCGTTTCCCCCGAAAACGGCTACGGAGTGCAGACGGCGCGCGAGGTTCCATGATCCGGACCGGTCGGCGCCGGAGAATACACTGACGACGAAGTCGCGACCTTCCGGGGGCGATCGAGTGACGGCGTATTCCGTCTCTGCAGGGCTCTCGTGCGGCGCAGCCGGCTCCGACCGAGATGTGGGGTGCTCGGCAGGGATCGGCAGGTGTTTGACGAGACTCTGGAGCTCTGATAGCCGAGTTGCGGAGTTAGCAAGCTCGACGCGCCGCTCGAACTCGTGTTCGTCGAGGTGATCTGCGGAGTAATTCCGAGCCAGGCAGTCGATATACTGTTCCCGTTGCCGGTTGCTCACGTAGTCATGGAATGAGAGGACAGTCTCTTGGTCGCGATTTGGATCGGGAGAATGTGAAGAACTCATGCGGGCAGCCTCCGTATCTGGGTTCACTACAGGAATACTCACATGCAAGTATCCGCCCCCATCGACGTACGGTCAAGACGAGCCGCAGCTCAAGCTTGCAAAAGCGGTCAAGGAAGGTCTATTCTATGGCGACGTGAAAGGAGCGGGTATGCGCGGGCGCACGCCGCGTGTCGGTCATGGCCGCCCTGGGGCGTGGGTGACCCGGTTGGCTGGGCGTGGGCCGCTTGAGTTCAAGGGGGCGACGTTCGGGAAGGCGGCACATCCTGAGGGAGGTGACAAAGGCTATGCGGCTCACGGGGAACGTCTGGAAGGCAGCTCTTTTTGTGGTGGTTTGTACCGGCCTTCTGGCGGCCTTCTTCATCGGCGTTGCAGGAGAACGGCTTCTCCGCTCTTACGTGACCTATGAGGTCTTCTTCCACGATAAGTCGGTAAGCGGAATCTCCGCGGGCAGCTCGGTGGAATACCGCGGAGTACCGGTCGGCCGGGTCAGCTCGGTCAGGATCCATCCGGAGAACGTAGAGATCGTGCTCGTGGAAGTAGAGATCGAAGCTGACGTCCCTATCAAGCAGGACGTACGGGCCAGCTTGGCCCCGCAAGGCATCTCGGGAGCGGCCTCCCTTCAGCTCTCCGGCGGGAGTGTGGAAGCCGACCGGCTTCCGCCCGGCGGGCGGATCCAGACCGAGCCAGGAGTTGTCGATCGGCTGGTGGGGAGCGCGGACAACGTAGCGACCGGCCTGGAAACGGTGCTGCGGGATCTTGATGATCTGCTTAGCGAAGAGAATCGCACGCAGCTGGCCGGTGTGATTGCCAATCTGAATGCAATCCTTGGAGAAAACCGGAAGACAGTGGACGCGATCCTCAGCAATGTTGAGGCGGGAACCGAGGCTTTCGCGGGCACTATGGAGACGATGGACCAGACGGTAGCGCGAGCGAACCGCGCACTGGACCAGGTCTACCGTGCGGCCGGAAGCGCCGAAACGGCGCTCCAGCAGTTGGAGACGGATGTGCAAGCTGCGGACATTCCCGGGACTGTGGGTGAGTTCCGGTCGGCAGCTCAGCGTATTGAGGAAGTCGCTGTCCGGGCGGATGGTGCGGTAGCCGGCGTGGACGGCATCGTCGAGGACAATCGGGTCGCCCTGCGCAATTCCACACGCGCCCTGCAACGCGCAGTCAACTCGCTTGGCGATCTCGCAATCCAGTTGAATGACGATCCTTCGTTGTTGCTCGGCGGCCGTGGTACGGGAGGGTCGATGCGGTGAGGCCCATGGAATGGATAACCGGGCCGGAGGTTCCGCGAGTATGCCTGCTTTTGGCGGTTGCGGCGGTAACCGTGGCGATTTTGCTTGCAGGCTGCGGAATTCTACCGGCCGAGCGTGAGTCATACTACTACGTGCTGGAGTATCCCGAGCGTGTCGAGGAAGCTGCCTTCTCGGAGGAGCACACACCGGAGCCCACCGAAGCGGCCAGGGATACGGAGGCCTCGGCCCTTGGGGTGGTACGGGTATATGAGACAGCGGTCGCGGAGCTCTACGATCGCCGCCAGATCGTTCGCCGTCTGGATGGGCCGGTCGTTCAGCTTCTTTCCGACGACATGTGGGGCGCGGACATCGGCCGGTGGATCAACACGTTTGTGCGGAAGGAGCTGGTCCGGAGCGGGGCCGTGGCCGCAACAATCGGGGAGTACGACTCGGGCCGAACGCGCTACGACGTATTCGTGAGCTTGGACCGGATCGAATTCTATGACGGTGAGGAGCGCCAGGCGCGGCTGGATATGAGCTTGCGGTTGTACGACCGGGAGCGGGACGAATGGCGCGTTCAGCACGAGGTCCGGCGCCGGCAACCAATGGGGGAGGGAGAGCGTGTTCAGGCGTTCGTCGAGTATATCAACGCGATTCTCTTGGAAGAGTTGGAAGGCTTTAGCAGCGCCGTGCGCGCGTTGGGGGAGTGATCGGACGTGCGGGTAGAAGGTCACACCGTCTACCTCCAGGGCGAGATCACGCGAGAGAACGCAAACACGGTCCTCAATGAGCTCAGGAATCAAACGAGTCGCCGGGCGCGGAGGCAGCTTTCGGTGCTTGACTTGAGCCAGGTGACGCGTCTCGATAGCGCCGGCGTCGGTTTGGTGGACTTGCTGGGCGGCGGTGCTTTCGGACGTCCTCTCCAAGTCCGCGGTGCGCAAGAGAGCGTGGCAGAGGCGCTGGAACTCGGCAAAGCTCAGGAAGGGGTCTACACCGAAACGGGCAAGCTTCCTTTCATCGTTCGAGCTGGAAACGCGTTGGCACGCACTTTCGCGGTCGTGTGGGATGCGCTACTGCTCGGTGGCGAGATCTTCTTCTGGTCGATGGTAGGAACGCTCTTTCCGGGCGGCCGGCGGAAGGGCTCGGCCACCGCTGAGTTTGTCCAGACCGGCGTGAACGCCGTTCCCATCGTAACAATGCTTGCGCTCATCATCGGCGTGATCATTGCTCTGCAAGGTGTTGTCCAGTTGGAGCAATTCGGCGGCGCGGAGTTGCTGGCGGATTTCAGCGGCTTTCTGAGCGTAGTCGAGTTCGGCCCCCTTGTGGCCGCGATTATCGTGGCAGGACGTACCGGTTCCGCCATCGCGTCTGAGGTTGGAACCATGAACGTCACCGATGAGCTGGATGCGCTCAAAAGCATGGGGATACGCCCGATTGAGTATGTGATTGTGCCGAAGTTCCTGGCTATGACTATCGGCATGCCTTTACTGAGTGCCTTTGCCGCCACGGTGGCGATGGGCGGGGGAGTCGCGGTTGCGTATTTCTACGTCGGAACTCCCCCGGCGAGTTTCGTAGCTCGCTCGTTCGAGATACTCGCCTGGACCGACGGGGTTATGCTTATTGTGAAGTCGGTGCTCTTCGGCTGGGCAATCGCGGTCATCGGAAGCTACTGCGGCTTCACGGCATACGGCGGATCGAGCGAGGTAGGGCGCGCCACGACTCAATCGGTGGTGGCTTCGATTTCAGCGATCGTGATGATCGACGTGGTGTTCAGCTTCGTCTATATCGTGTAGACGGATTTTTCCGGCGGCGGTATATCGGATAGTTTGGGCAAATCCGGCAGGGCAGCCGGATCGGCCAGATAGGGTGGGTGTAGCACGTAATGGCGGAGAGTGTAAGCGCGGTCCGAGCGGACCCGGTGATCGACGTACAGAACCTCTCGTGTTGGTTCGGCGGTCAGCAAGTGCTTTTCGAGGTATCCGCACGGTTTCCCGCCGGTCAAGTTACCGTGGTGGCCGGGCGAAGCGGGTGCGGCAAGACGACGCTGCTCCGCAACATGCTCGGTCTCATTCGGCCACAGGCCGGCAGCATCCGCGTATTTGGCCGCGATCTTGGCGATATGACCGAGGAGGAGCTGCTGGCGCTTCGACCGCATGTCGGCGTTCTGTTCCAACAGGGGGCGCTGCTCCAGAGTTACACCGTGGGCGAGAATGTGGCCATACCGTTGGAGCGACACACCAACCTACCTCAATCGATCATCACCTCGGTGGTGCGTCGGAAGTTGCAGCTGGTGGAGTTGGGGGGGACCGACCGGTTGCGCCCCTCGGAGCTGTCGGGCGGGATGAAACGGCGCGCCGCTCTTGCGCGTGCTTTGGCGCTCGATCCCGAAGTACTCTTCTTCGACGAGCCGACCGCCGGGCTGGATCCGGTGACCGCCGCCGCGTTGGACCGGCTCATTCTGCGGCTGCGGCGTACGCTCGGCATAACGGTGGTGGCAGTTACCCACGAGCTTACGAGCATTCGCCGGATCGCCGATCGGATGCTCTTCATCCATGAGGGGCGCGCCGTCTTCGAAGGAAGCATAGCCGAGGCGGAACGCTCGGAGGCTGAGCCGGTACGCGCCTTCTTCCGTTACTCCGAGCCCCAGAACTCATAACCGTCCGCCACTACACGACGGCACTGTCCGCGCCTTGCCGTACCTGCCGCGCCGACCTCCAACCGTGCGCGACTGTGTGAGCCTACGTGCGCGTCGGCCTTTGTCACCGGACCGCGCGTAACTCTTCGACGAGCGTGTTGTGCAGGTGTCCGTTGGTGGCGAGGATCTCGCCGGAGCCCATAAACGACGACGTACCGTCCATGGCCGTAACGCGGCCTCCGGCTTCCTGAACGATCAGTGCTCCCGCGGCAACGTCCCAGTCGCTCAGACCGAACTCCCAGAACCCGTCGAAGCTGCCGTTCGCAACGAAACAGAGATCGAGCGAAGCTGAGCCGAGCCGGCGGATGCCGCGGCATCGAGGCATCAGACGGCAGAACTCAGCCAGGTTGTCCGGCTGCCCGCCTTTGCGGATGTTCACGAATCCGGTTGCCAGAAGAGAGCTGGATAGCTGGTTCGCTCCACTCACGTGAATTTCTTTGCCGTTGCAGGTTGCCCCCTGGCCCGTCGCGGCGGCGTAGAGAAGATCAAGCTCCGGGACATATACCACTCCGGCGCTTGGGGAGCGGTCGACGATATATGCAATCGAAACGGTGTAGAACGGGAGCCCATGGACGAAGTTGGTTGTCCCGTCGATAGGATCTACCACAAAATAGTCAGGAGTCGTCAACAACTCCGGCTCTCCCTCTTCTCCGACGAAGCTCACCGCCGGATAGCCGGAGGCAAGCTCGTGTTTCAGGAAGTCCTGTACTTCGCGGTCGGCAATCGTCACGAGGTCTGTCGGTGCTTTGAACTCAACGCGCTCACTTACACCTTCACGGAAGTGTTTTCTGCACAGGCTTCCAGCTTGCCGCGCTGTTCGGGAGAGATAGGATAGAAAACCGTCCATACCCGGAGTCTACCGGTGGCCTCGGCAAATGCCAAGCTGGAGGTTTGTCCTGAGCGATGGGGGCTACGTGGGTTGCCTCCGGGGCGAGATACCCCGTAAGCTTTGGACGGTTGAAGTGATGGCGCTGCATTACCCATCTGCCGATGCGATGAACGGCAGCGGGTACTGGGGAAGCGTGCTATCGTGGCCGGCTACGCTGGAAACGGTCCGGCTGGCGTCGCGGGGTGAGTTGTGCCGGGCGGTAGTCCGGGATGACTCAGCCAGCCACCACGGTGGCGGCAGGGGCAGCACGTGTGAAGGCTAAGGAGTTGCGTGTGGAGATATGGCCGGGACATGCGTATCCGTTGGGTGCACGGTTCGACGGTGCGGGAACGAACTTCGCCGTTTTCTCGGAGGTTGCCGAAGCTATCGAGCTCTGCCTGTTCGACGAGGCGGGCCGAGAGACACGGGTGGAGCTGCCGGAGCTGACGGGGCACGTCCGCCACGGCTATTTGCCGAACTGCCGGCCCGGCCAACACTACGGGCTGCGCGTTCACGGCCCATGGGACCCTGAACAGGGCCATCGGTGTAATCCGAACAAGCTGTTACTGGATCCCTACGCGCAGCTTGTGGAGGGCGATCTTCGCTGGAATCCCGCAGTCCTCGGGTACGAGCCCGACGATCAGTTGGCAATGAACCGGGTGGATAGCGCGCCGTTTGTGCCGCGCTCCGTGGTAGCAAACCCCTTCTTCGACTGGAGCGGGGATTCCAGGCCCGACATCGCATGGCATGAGACGATCATATACGAAGCGCATGTTAAGGGGTTCTCCAATTTGCTCCCGGAGATCCCGTCGCAGCTTCGCGGTACCTACAGCGCATTGGGTCATCCGGTGGCCGTCGACTATCTGAAGAGTCTCAACGTCACCGCGGTCGAGCTGTTGCCGGTCCACAGCTTTGTCCACGACGGCTATCTGATGGAGCGAGGGCTTCGCAACTACTGGGGATACAACACCATCGGCTACTTCGCTCCGCACGCGGAGTATGCAGCCCGTGAAGGTGCCAATAGCGCGATTAGCGAGTTCAAGCAGATGGTGAAGAATCTCCATGCGGCGAACATCGAGGTTATCCTGGACGTAGTGTACAACCATACTGCCGAGGGAAACCACGAAGGGCCGACGCTCTGTTTCCGAGGGATCGATAATGCCGCGTACTACCGCCTGGTCTCGGACGACTCGTTCTACTACATGGACTATACGGGGACCGGCAACAGCCTTAACATGCGAAACCCGCAAGTGCTGCAGCTGATCATGGACAGCTTGCGGTATTGGGTAACGGAGATGCACGTCGATGGGTTCCGATTCGACCTGGCAAGTACACTAGCTCGCGAACTCCATGACGTCGATCGGCTCTCGGCGTTCTTCGACATTATCCAGCAGGATCCGATCATAAGCCAGGTGAAGCTGATCGCTGAGCCCTGGGACGTCGGGGAAGGAGGTTACCAGGTCGGTAACTTCCCGCCCGGCTGGTCGGAGTGGAATGGGAAATACCGAGACTGCATTCGAGACTATTGGCGAGGGCAGGATCAGACCCTGGGCGAGTTTGCCTACCGCCTAACCGGCAGCTCCGACCTTTACGAGAATACCGGCAGGCGTCCGTACGCCAGCGTCAATTTCGTGACGTGCCACGACGGATTCACGCTGTGGGATCTCGTTAGCTACAACGAGAAGCACAACGAGGCGAACGGAGAGGGCAACGCCGACGGCGAGTCGGACAACCGAAGCTGGAACTGTGGTGTCGAAGGCCCTGCCGAAGACCCGCAGGTTCTCGCCCTGCGTGCGAAGCAGATGCGGAACTTCCTTATTACCATGGCGCTCTCTCAAGGCGTTCCGATGCTCCTCGGTGGCGACGAAGTCGGCCGCACTCAGCACGGTAACAACAACGCCTATTGTCAGGACAACGCTCTCTCTTGGATCCGCTGGGACGAAGCGGATGACGGGCTTCTCGAGTTCACCCGCTGTCTGATGGCTTTCAGGAAGGAGCATCCGGTCTTCCGTCGCCCACACTTTTTCCAGGGGCGCGCGATCCACGGCCACGGTGTCGAGGACATCCACTGGTTCACCCACATGGGGACTCCGATGGCCGACGAGAATTGGTTGGAGGGCTATGCCAAGAGCGTAGCTGTCTTTCTCAACGGTGACGCCCTCCCGCCCATGGGCCCACGCGGAAGGCACGTCTCCGACGACAGCTTCTACCTGGTCTTTAACGCACATTACGAACCGCTCGAGTTCACCATGCCGCCCTCCTATTGGGGGCGCGAATGGGAGGTGGTTCTGGACTCCGTCCGGGGGTTTGTGCTCGGCGACGAGGTCATCGCGCGCTTAACCCGTCGCCGCAGGCGACTCGCCTCCCGCGGCGGTGTCGGCGCCGTTGATACCGCCACGACGCTCGAAGGACTGCGCGCCACCCGCGAACCCCGGCTCCCCTCCGAAGCCGGCGCCGTATCTCAGTCTCGCGGCGTCGGTGAGGCGCGCTCTGCGCGCTCGCAGGCTGCACGCTCAGCTCAGAGCGGAAATCCGGCGGATGCCGTCGAACCACCGACTCTCTCCTCCGAAAGTACTTCGCCGCGTTCCGGCCCCGGCTCGAGGGATGGAAGTCACTCCGGCTCCTCCTCCGCCGCCGGCCGACGCGATTCCGTGGCTGCCGAGGCGGAACGTGGCGTCGAAAGCGGCGACGCAGGGAGGAAAGCCCGCGGCGTTCCCGTCCTTGAGGTAAACGCGGACGAGTCGTTCACTGTGCCGGATCGCTGTGTTGTGGTCCTGCGACGCGTCGAGTAACGGCCTGCGGAATGGCTTCGTTCCACGCTTCGGCGGCGCGGTCTCGCTCCGAGTTAGAGAGATAGTAGCGCGGACATGGTGTGCGTGGTAAGATAAGGTGGTCGAAGGAAAAGGTGAATATGGTTTTTGAGCACGTGTTAAACCGGTTTACTTCTGTTGTGACGCCACCAAAGGGAGGTTCAGGGATGAGATTGGCTTTCGAGAATGTGGTCTTTGCCGGCGGCATGGTAATAGCCGCGCTACTGCTCGCGGGATGCCCGAACCTGCTCGGCGAGTCGGACGAGAAGGAGGAGAAGGAGGAGAAACCGTGGACGCCGGAGGAGACGGCGGAAGCGCCCTACAACTTCTCCGATCCGTGGGCCGGCGACTATCGAATGCCGGGACCTAGCCCAATCGACGATGGTGAGGATCGCTACGTGTTTGCGCTTCCACGGACTGTTGCCGAGCGCGTGCGCATGGCCGGAACTATGACGGAATGGGACAACGACCCGATCGATATGGCGTACGACGCAGAACAAGGCTACTGGTGGGTGGAAGCGGACGTAGAAGCGGGGGATGAGTATAAGTTTATTCTGGGAGACGATTTGGACGATGCTCAGTGGATCGGGGATCCGTATGGGCGGGCGTTCAGCAGCTGCGAAAACGAAAACTCCATCGTTTTCGAGTCCGAGTATGAGTGGTCTCAAGGAGCACAGGATTTCGAGCGGCCGCCCCGTGAGGAGCTCGTAATCTACGAGATGCACATGGCCGACTTCACCCGTGATGACCCGGAAATAGATGACGAAGAGCAGGGTACTCTGGCGGGGGCCGCCGATGAGTACAAAGTCGAGTACCTTCGAGATCTCGGTGTGAATGCCGTCGAGCTCATGCCGGTTCAGGAGTGGCCCGGAGAGTGGTACTCGTGGGGGTACAATACGAGTGGCTTCTTCGCGATCGAGAACTCCCTGGGAACCGAGGTAAGCGGAGTGAACGCGCACCGGGAGCTCAAAGAGTTCATCGACACCATGCACCGGAACGGCATCGCCGTTATTCTGGACGTCGTGTACAACCACACGGCTAACGAGAACAACTACCTGTGGCATATAGACCAGGAAACCTATTTCGATCCCGACGGAACCCCGTGGGGGAATAGAACCGACTTCCGGAACGACGAGGTACAGAAGTTCTTCCTGGATAACGCAATCTTCCTGCTCGAAGAGTTCAACATTGACGGGTTCCGTTTTGACGCTACCGAGTACATGGATCAGGAAGGCTTTTTCGAGGGAGTGTTGCGCGAGCTCGTGGAGAACGGCTACGGCGACCGCTACTACATCCTCGAGCACTTCGGGGATCAGGAACCTATACGCGAGTTCAACCGCGACTACGGGGGCGAAGCCGGGGAACCGATTCTGACGTCGTGGGGAACCGGCTACAAGGACGCCATGTGGGAAGCGCTTGATGACCAGAGCGCGGAAGATTTGGGCGCACCCACCTACTACCACCGCGATGACGGGTGGAACGATCCGCGTGAAGTCGTCCACTACTTTTCGAGCCATGACGAAGGCACCCTCAACGCGCGCCATAGCTCCAAGCCCCGGCAGGTTGCGCTTGCCGCTACCCATCTGCTGAGCGGCATGGGGACGCCGATGATCTGGATGGGCGACGAGTTCTTGCGCGAGCACTACGGCAACTACCATCCGGACGAAGACGGAGCCGGCACCGCCAAAGAGAACAATGTGATCGACTGGGAAGAGAAACGGAAAGAAGGAGAAGGCGACACGCCCCATCCGCAAGACGTGTTGGAGTTCTACCAAGGTATGATCCGGCTTCGCCGGGATAACCCCGCCCTCCGATTGAGCCCGGACAGCTACTCGAGCGGCGGCTTTGATCCGGCATCTGACGGCGATTTCCAGTGGGTTGTGACGCCGGGGGATTGGGACGTAAAGGACGCCACAACCGATGAGGAAGGGCACGTGATCGGTTATAGCTTGAACCACTCGGGAAACCTCGACGGCGACCGGTTCGTGGTGCTGCTCAACTATGGCCAAGAGAGCGACGAACTGTCCGTGCCGTTTCCGGAGGAGGGCACGTGGGAGCTGGTCGTGGACTCGCACGAGTTCGCTGTCGATCCTGATGGTATCGATTCGGGGGCCCACGACGGAACGGTGGGAACCAATGGCACCCACGATATCGTGCTCGAGCATTGGCAAGGGTTGGTTTATCGGTACTTGGACTAGGCACTGAGGAGCTGTCCGGCGGCGCGTTCGTTTCGGAGTACTGACGGGCATGTGCTCGCCGCGCCGTCGTCCAAGCGGAAATCGCCTGGACTCCGGCCGGTGCTTCTCCGTACATTGGCTACAGCCCGGCTCATCAGGTTGCCTTCATTCGCCTGCGTCTGAAGGGCGGTAGTGCAGTGCTGCGGCGGACTGCCTGGCCTTCGCACTGCATCGTTGGAACGTGATTGGTGAGCCGTAACACCATCATGAGAGCGAAAAGGGTGCGAAGGTAAGCTACACTGAACTCCCGGCCAGTTTACACGCACGTGGACACAAGATAGGATCGCATCGTCTGAAGAGAGTTCCCGGGCCCATGGGTGTGCGACGAAGCGCCCTTCTCTCGGACAACTGAGCAGCGCACTCAGAGGTGGTTTGGGAGCGTAGTGGACCTAGGTTCTCCGGATCCGGGCGGATAGCTCTGCGCGGGCTTCACGAGTGACGGTCCCCGCCGGAAGAAAGCGGCTCGAACCGAAAACGTGCATGCGGCATAGGATGTAAAGATGCAAGTATTGGTCGCTGATGACGATGAAGCTAGCCGTGTGATGCTGACGCGTCTCGTTCAACAGTTGGGCCATCACCCGCTGGTGGCTGCCGACGGGAAAGAGGCACTGGAACAATGGACGCGACACCGACCGGCGTTGGTGCTGACCGATTGGAGTATGCCCAGGTTGGGAGGGATTGAGCTGTGTACCCGTATTCGGGAAGCTGAGACCGATGAGTATACCTACATCGTCATGGTCACCGGCTTCGACAGCAAGTCGGATCTTGTGCAGGGGTTCGACTCGGGAGTGGATGATTACATTACCAAGCCGGTGGATCCGACCGAGTTGGCGGTACGGATGAGATCGGGGGAGCGCGTACTCAACCTTGTCAACAAGGACATGGTCATCCTGGCCATGGCCAAGCTTGCGGAGACGCGTGATCCGGAGACGGGAATGCACCTCGAGCGAATCCAGGGGTATTGTCGTATACTATGCGAACATCTCTTCGAAGAGCATCTGTATCGGAACGAGGTGAACCGGACGTTCATCGAGAACATGACGGCCACGAGCCCGCTCCACGACATCGGTAAAGTGGGAATTCCGGATCGGGTACTGTTGAAGCCGGGGCCGCTCGATTCCGAGGAGTTTGAGATCATGAAGCGGCATACCGTCATTGGGCACGAGACGCTTCGCAGTACGCTGGAAAAGGAGCCGAGAAGCGCCTACCTTCGGATGGCTGCCGATGTCGCGCGGAGTCACCACGAGCGATGGGATGGATCGGGGTATCCTGATGGGCTTTCCGGCACGGATATCCCGCTGTCGGCGCGGATTCTGTCTCTGGCGGACGTCTACGATGCAGTGACCTCCCAACGCGTGTACAAGCAAGCGTGCTCACATCAAGAGGCTTTCGACATGCTGCAGGAGGGACGGGGTACTCAATTCGAGCCGACGTTGATCGACGCGTTCAATGAGTGCGCCGAGCAGTTTGCGGACATTGCTCGCCGCCTCCGCGAAGAAGAGGTAGCGGTCAGTGCGGTCTTACGAGACCGAGACTGAACCGAGCGTTCTTGGTAGGATCTGGGTGATCGAGGACTGTTGCGCCGGGCTGTCCGGCAGCCCAGGTGGAGTGATCTCACCCCGCGGCCGCTCCTTCCAGACCCTCAGTTGGAGTGGCGGTTAGAGCGGATCGTGGAGTTCTGAACAAGAGTGAGGAGTGTGCCTATGCAGACGGCCCCATTGCCGGCAATGGAGAAACAACGCCTCGAGAAGCTGCACAACTACGAAATCTTGGATACCGTACCTGAGCGCGACTATGACAATATTGTCTACCTGGTGGCTCACATCTGCCGGACACCGGTCGCCTATATCTCGCTTATCGACTCGGATAGACAGTGGTTCAAAGCGAAATACGGGCTTTCCGAGGTACAGACGTCGCGTGACGTGGCGTTCTGCGCACATGCGATACTGGAACGTCGGCCGCTCATCGTTCACGACGCGACCAAAGACGAGCGGTTTCACGACAACCCTTTGGTAACCGAATCACCCGGGATCAGATTCTATGCCGGAGTTCCTTTGATCACACCGGAAGGCTACGCGGTAGGGACCCTGTGCGCAGTGGACTACACGCCGCGCGAGCTCAGCCGGGAGCAGCGTGACGCTCTGGAGATCTTGGCTCAGAATGTGGTGAATCTGTTGGAGCTTGGTGTTCGCAAGCGCCAGCTCGAGGAGAAGAACAACGAGATCGAGTGCCGGAACCGGGAGCTCGGGGAGCTCAACGCGCTCAAGGATCGGTTGATCTCGATTCTGGCTCACGACTTCCGCGCGCCACTCAACAATGTCGATTCGATCGTGCAGATGGTCAGACGGAAGCTGGTTCGCAACGAGGAGCTTCCGGGAATGCTCGAGGAGCTCTCGAACGTAGCCGGGGCGGCACGGGGTCTGTTGGAGAACATTCTGGGGTGGATTCGGAAGTCGGTTGGGAACGGGGCACAGCAGTATGCGGAAATTGTGGTCGCGAAGGTGGCCGAGCGCATAGTCGAAGAGCTGGGAGATGCCGCGCACCGGAAGGGAAACGACATCCAGCTTCTCGGGGACCGGAGTGTCGCACTGTGGACTGATGAAGAAGCCCTCGCTTTCGTGGTCCGCAATCTGGTGTCCAATGCGAATAAGTTCACGGAAAACGGCCGGATCACGGTTACATGGCAGAAACGTGATGGAGACATCCGGCTATCAGTGAGTGATACCGGGATAGGGTTCGATCCGCAGAAGACTCCTATCTTCGACTGGCAGAACCGGCGGAACAACCAGGGGACCGCCGGAGAGCGGGGGAGCGGGCTGGGGCTTCTTTTCTCCCGAGACTTCGTCGCACGTCTCGGCGGCGAGATCGCCTACGATAGCTCGCCCGGTGAAGGAAGCGTCTTCACGGTGCGTCTCCCGGCCGGGTCGCCGGCGGAACAGAAGGATGAAGAGAACGTGTCGGGGACCGAGCGGGCGTGATCGCGCCCCGGCCAAGTGCGCGGTCTACGCCGGCTTGCGTTTGAACGCTCTGAGTACGAGCCGGCGGGCATGGACGAGCGCAGCTATGCTTGCTACTCCAAAGCCGAGGCGTACCGAGGCGTCGACGAGCGGCACGGGTACGTCGAGTCCGATAAGGCGGTTCACGAGGTACTGGATGTAGTTTCGCGGCAGATGGGTTTCGCCCAGAGCGCGGAGGACCTGCCAGTGCCAATCGGTTAACGGGCAGTAGCCGATCGTCGTGAACAGTCCGATTCCGAACCAGCTGAAAGCGGTCACCCCGACCGCTGCAAAATGGGCCGTGCGCAGCCGCGGAACGGTCCACCCAAACACGATGAAGACAACGAGCGCGGTGTGGACAACCACGAATGAAATGTCCAGGAGCCTTAGGAGCGACTCAGGCATATCGCCTTCTCCCGGGAGCGACCGGCGAGCGGGATATTGAAGAGGCGCCCGCCTCTCTTCCCCCCCTCCGGCATGGCCACGATACAAGAAGGACAAGGTGCTACCGTACAAATGTGCTATGCGACTGCCGGCGGGGGCAACTATCCTCCCTTCCGCCGGCTCAAGTCGCTTCTGAGCACGGGTACCCTATCCGAAGGTATCCCTCCGGGAAAGCACACGAGCGAGCCACTCCCGTGTTACGGCCGAAGTCTCCGGTGCTTCAGTACCGGTACTTCAGTAAGCGTCGAACTTCGTCCGGTAGTCCGTCCCGATGCTGACGAGCTCGCCTTTCCACTCGTCATCGCCCTCCTGGACAACACGGCGAACGATCCGTCCGGGGACATCGTCCGAGAACCAGACAGTGTACACATGGTCGGGCTCTTCTTCGTCAATCACACGGAGATACGTTGCCGAAAAGGTGCCGGCGGGAACCGTGATGCGTTCTTGCCCTTCTTCCGTACGGTAGCCTTCCGCTTCCGCCTCCCGTCGCATCTCTGCCCGGTCTTCGTAAGCCGTCGGGGCCTCGAGCTCTTCCTCCGCCGTCTCTTCTTCGGTCGGCACGGGCTCGTCGAACTCACGGTGCTCGATCCGACCGGTCTCCGGATTGCGCCAGAGCGCCTCGAGCATGTAGAAGTCTCGGGTCATCCGCACTTCGAACTCGCTAACCTCTCCTTCTTGTTCAAGAGCAACGTACCACCACTGGGTGGTGTCGTCATTGTTTCGGAGAAGTGCGCGAGTATACCGGGCCTTTTCGCCGGTATCAGGGTGCGTCTCTTCCCAGATGGTACCGGTGCCCGGCTCGTAACCGTGCTCCGGATCTCCTCCGTAGCCGTACAGCGCAATAGGCAGAATAAGATTTACCTGCATTTCCGCCGCTAAGCGGTCCATGTCGAAGTCACCCG
>PWGF01000087.1 GCA_003554375.1 Spirochaetaceae bacterium | reverse complement strand
GCCGATCGACGTCGCTCTGGCCGGCGATGAGGTCGCGCTCCTCCGGGGTCAGGCCGAAGCGCGGTCCAGGAGCCGGGTGAGCATCTCTTGTTTGGTTTCCACTCGACCACCTTCCTTGCCTTTCTGAATGCCCTTTTCAAAGCCTTCTTCAACCAGTTTGTCCGCTGCCGTCATGATTGCCTCCTCCGCCGTGCGCATTTCGCGCTCCTTTGCGTACTCCATCATAGCATCGCGTAGTTCCAGACCACTAGTGAGAGCACGTACCACGCGGGGTTTTGCCCTCGGCCCTGTCGCGATCCTCGTCCTCCCAGATGAGGCCGAGGTAGCGGTAGAGCTGCATAAGCGTCGCCGGGGAGGGACTCGACTTGTGCTCGAAGAGGATATAGACGGCCATATCGGTCTCCGAGCCGCGTGTGCCTGGTCCGGCTCCTTCTGCATCGATTGCCGGCTGCACATCCTTCTGCCCGGCGGACGGGGCCGCCTCGCCGGAGCCGCCGGCGGAAGGCTTGAGGGGAGCGAAGACGAGGAGATCGCTCTGGTTGTCGCGAAGCTTTTGCTCGACGTAGCTCCGCCGCGAGACGGCGGCACGCTCCGGATCCACCGTCCACCGCGACCGGCCGTCGCCCGCAGTAGCAATCGCTACGAGCTCCGCGGCGTAGCGGCGGCGGCTGAACACGCGGTGAAAGAACCGGTCGTGCGGGTTGTGTACGTGGCGCTGCGCCGCCTCTTCGGCCCCTGCCGGGTCTTCCGCGTTCTGTTCGTCTTGGTGTGACATGGGTGCCTCCACCCTCTAGTACTGGGGGAGGGAACGGAATTCTTGGGATTTCGGCGAGAATTCTGCTCGATGGAGCTTGCTTTCTCTTGAGGCACCGGAGCGGAGAGCCCGCAGGCGGCGCCCGGCGGCCCTGCTGCCGCGCTGCCCTAATGCCGTCCGGAGCGGGGATCTCGTCGAGGTATGGTCTCTGACAGCAAGCGTCCGGTGAGATTCACTTACCGCGTGACGAGCGGCCCGGTTGATAGTTCGCGGGCATGGAACACGAGGAAACGCTTGGGGCGCTTCGGTCCCTGCTTCTCGATGCGGAACAGGTTCAAGACCGAGCTCAAACCAAATCGAAGCGTCGCCAGAATCTGACATGGGAGGAACTCGAAGCACGTGCGGATCAGCATGGCGTCTTGTCCCTGTACAAGACCTGTCTCGGCGAGCTGCTTTCTCTATTCGACGGCGCAACTCGTACCCAGTCCAACCTCAGCCTCGTCGGTCACATTGATGGATCGCGTTCCGCAATAGTGGGACTCTATCCGGATGCCAGTTCCGCTGAACGCGGACTGGCGATCATGATCTATCTGAACAAAGTCGAATCCTTCTTTGGTATCCCGGAGGACGAGATGAAGACGTTTCTTGGTTCGCCGTCCCGGGACGCCGCCACATGGAACCCGGCTCGTACTTGGTTCTTCGACTCAACGAAACTGACAGAGCTCATCAGCCGACTTCAAGAAGGAAAGCAAAAGATGTCCAACCAGAGCGTGCAGGCTACAAAATGACCCGGGCGGGGTCTCTTCATCAAAGCATCGTCGGATAGTATACTTACACCATGGCCGAATTCACTGCCGTGATAAAACGTAGCGACGGGTGGTGGTACGGCTGGGTCGAGGAAGTCCCCGGTGTGAACGCGCAGGAAAGAAGCCGCGAAGAGTCAATTGTCGCACTACGAGAATGTCTGGCAGAGGCTCTTGAAATGAATCGGCGCGACGCCCTTGAATCGGCAGAAGAAGACTACACTGAAGAGCCGATCGCTTTGTAAAGAGAACAGCACTCATCAAGCACCTTACTTCACACGGTCGTTCTCTCGTTCGAGAAGGCTCTCGGCATGCTTGGTGGCGGAACAAGGAATCCGATGAGCGAACAGCAGTCCCCCGACACTCCGAAATACCGGGTCAACTGGCACGAAAGATATGCAAAGATCTCAGCATACCGGTGATCGGTCGATGAGCTCACGATGAGCTCACTGGGGAGCTACACGATCCCTTCGAATCGGCATGGGGAAAACACCGACCTTAAACCCAATCTGAGAACCACGGACTCGTCGCTGACCAGGTGTTGTCTCGGCTATGTCGCCCATGCCGGACACTCCGCGGCGCAGAAAATGAGCTGAGACGCTCTTCTTGTGCACGTCAATGCCGCAGCAACAGCGATACACTACGTCCATCGCCTTGCACCTCCTGCGAAAGAATCTCTATCGCGGAGAATGGGGCAAGAGACGTTGCGGCATAAGAGAGTCTACTACACGTGCTTCCGCCCGACGGGCGAAGCAACACTTTCGGATTTCTGGTAACGTCCGGGTCAAGCTTTCAATCGAGCTACATGGCATCAGGGAGAGCCGACCTGACCTGCCCGAACTCCACCGAGCAGTATACCACTGAGGGACTGAGGGGGCATTCTCATGCTTTCTGGGTGCCGACCGCGGCATGAATAGCTTTCAAGGAGTTGGACTCGTGGATAAGGCGGCGTTTGCGCTGCTATTGTTTGAAGCAGTGGGGGCGTCGTCGGTATAGGGAGCTGGTCGGACGAGGTGTGAGTCGGGATTTGGTGTGGAATACGGCGAAAAGCGCTCATGGGCCCCGGCGTTTAAGCAGGAGTCCAGAACTGAGCTTTTCCTTTCCTGCCCGTTATTTCGACTCACTGGGTCTACCCCGGCTGTTCATGTCTGGTGGGCTTAATCAACCGAACCGCCCTGGTACGTGATCCGTATGCCGGGTGGTGTGGCAGGAGGGGAGCCGTGAGGCTCCCCCCTATCCCGATTAGGCGAAGGGACTGCGTCCACGGATTTGGCTTGACGGATTCACCTCTGCTATACTTGTTAGGCGTGGAATGGCAGGGGGCATATTATAGAGAGGTCATTAAGGAGATGGAGTGGGTTACATATTCGATTGGGACCCCGAGAAGGCACGGTCAAACGTCAGAAAACACGGAGTCTCGTTCGAGGAAGCATCAACTGTCTTTGGCGATCCCCTTGCTCTTCTCATGAGGGATCCAGATCATTCTTTAGAAGAGGAGCGTTATCTACTGCTTGGCATGTCGATCCGTGAAAGGCTGTTGGTAGTGGCATACGCGGAAAGGCCACCGCTGACACGGCTTATCTCCGCGAGACGGGCGAGCCGAGTTGAGAGGAGAAAGTATGAGGAAGAGAGATAGCCATACCGAAGGATCATCAGAGGAACGGGACACGATGCGCCCCGAATACGACTTCACGGGGGCGGTAAGGGGTGTCACTGCAGCACGCTATGCAGAAGGCACAAATGTCGTCGTCATCGCATCTGACCTTCTGGATGTGTTTCCGGACAGTGCTTCAGTAAACGAAGCGCTTAGAGCATTTGCGCCAGTCATCCGACACCGACGCGAAGCTGAAAGGAAACATAAGAATGCCTAACCCTTGGGATTGAGACGACCCGCAGCGTCGATTCAATCCATTGTTCAAGAAGCCCGGGACGGAGCCGGCTGTCTATTATATAGGGCAATGCTCGCCTTGCAGGCGGGAAAGGAAAGGAGCCGGGAAGAGTTAATTGTCGCACTACGAGAATGTCCGGCAGAGGCTCTTTTAATGAATCGGCGCGACGCCCTTGAGTCGGCAGAAGAAGACTAGGTGCGCACCTTTTGCGCTTCCGCGCGCCCCTTACTCCTTCAAGACACCAAACTCCTCGAGGGCCTTGCGCAGTTTCTTGTAGTTTCTCTGCGG
>PWGF01000116.1 GCA_003554375.1 Spirochaetaceae bacterium | reverse complement strand
GGGAGTGAGCCCGTCCGCCGCCCGGCAGGGGTGCCGGTGCGCGAAGCCCGGCATCCGAGGGGACGGCCTGCTTGTCGGGTTGAGATGGACACCGGCCGGGGGCGGTGGCGCTCGGCGTTTGCCGCCGGGCGCTCGCGCGACTCGCCGCAGCCGGCGGCCGCGAGGAGTAGGAGCGGAGCACCCGGCGCCGCCGGGCGCGGGAGCCTTATGAGCTCGGCTCTTCTTTGCCGGGAAAGGCTGGTCGAAAAGGGGGCAACGGTCCAACCAGGCGCCCGGGGGCGGGCGCCCAGATGCATCATTGTCACTGAAGCGCTCCCGGGAATCCGGATCGAGCTGGGGGGGAGCGGTTTGTCGGGCCGGCGCGGGAGCAGCGTTTCGATCGTGGTGTAGAACTCCGCGCGCCGGTGCGCGGCAAGCACGGGCGGCGGGGCTCGTGCTCGTTCCACCTTCCGGGAGAAGCGCGCGGGCTGATGCGGCTTCCGGTTCTGGGGCCTCAGGCGACCGGGCTCTTACCCCTCACCGCGACCCCTTGCACCTCCGGACCCACTGCCCGCGGCGCTCTCGGCGGCCTCCCCCTCCCGCTCTTGCCGCTTGAGCATAAGCTGCATGGAACGGATTTCGGCCAGTTGGGCGTCGATCTCCTTCTGGTTCTCCGGATTGTACTTCTTGGGCGCCCACAGAAAGTGGAAGCTGAGTGCGCCTTTCTTGGTGACGGTGGCGTGGTGAACGCGGTGCGCGTTGAGGATTCGGCGGAGGTAGCGGCTTCTGGGTTTGAACTTGAGGCGGCGAACTCGACCGTGGTACATGATGTCGTGGAAGGTGAAGTAGCCGACGCCGTAGAGCGCGACTCCAAATCCGGCGGAGGCCATGAGGCTCCAGCCGTTGCGCAGGCCAAAGAAGATGAGCACAAAGGAGAGCGCTGCAAAAAAGAGCGCAAAGAGGTCGTTCTTCTGCAGGCGGCGGCCGGTTGTGTTGTGGTGGTCGTAGTGCAGACACCAGCCGTAGCGGTGCATCACGTGGCGATGGGTGAGCATTGCCACGAACTCCATCGTGACAAAGGCGGCAAGAAAGACGGCTGCGTTGGACAAGACGCTCACAACAAGCATGGCTCCGAATGTAGTCACAGGGCGGCCGCTGGGGAAGCCCAAAGAGGGTAGCGGCTCGCCGGAGTACCTGAATATCGGGCCAGTGCCTACGGAGCGGCGCCACGGGGATGCACCGGCCCACATTCTAGAGCACAGGTGGGGCGGACCAGCATCCGCCCACCATTCAGGGCTGTCAATTGCCGCCCACTATCGGGACAACTACGCGCTGTGTGTGCCGCCTTCCCCTCGGCTGGAAAAGGCAAGGAGCCCCATCCGTTCAAACACGAGCGGCGCAAGCCAGGTTACCCAGAGCCCCATTATGCCGTAGCGGAGGGTCCGCAGGGCGTAGCTCACGACGTTCGCTTCCCGAGGGAAGAGCTCGCCCAGGCCGAACCAGAGAACGGCCACGACCACGATCCCCACGAGAAAGCGCACGACGCGGCGCCATGAGCCCGCCGACGCTTCGAAGCCGCCCCGGGTATGGGAGAGGATTACGTAGCCGATCAGGACGCCGAGCCATGATCCGGCAAAGGTGAATGTCCCGTCGAGGCTGAATGGATCGATGTCGCCGGCGCGCTCGGCCCACTGGGCGGGAAGCTGCCACTCGCCGGCCGACCAGCGGGCGGCAAGGATCAGAAGCACCAGTACCGCTGCCGTCCCCACGATCACGCCGATCTTAGCCCAGGGGGACGCGCCGGCAAGCCGCGCGGCAATCTTCCGGTGGAGGGCAAAGGCGGCAAGTACCAGAAGCCCGCCGAGCGTCCATCCCAGAAGCACATCTGTGACAAAGTGGACCCCTAGAAAGACTCGCGAGAAGCCAATGAGAAAAATGATCACCAACGCGACCACCGTGAACCACCGTCTCCGCGCTTCCACCGCAAGCCATCCCCACACCGAGGCCGGAAGCTGGGAGTGGCCCGACGGCAGCCCGAAAGAGGACTCCATCGCGTAGGGAGCCACGCTATCGCTGATCCAGTATGGGCGGGGAGTCTGAAAGAGAAACTTGAAAAAGCCGTTGAGCGCGTTCGCCAGAAGGAGCATGATGACGACGCGGATTGCTACCGCCTGGTGGAAACACCAGTAGAGCGCCGCGAAGAGAAGGATGAAGAACTCCTCGTCGCCCAGGAACGTGATTGCCCGGAACGGGGTGCGTAGCCAGTGACCTGCGCCCTGGAGCGCCTCGTTCACTGCGATCTCAACAAGATGGATGGTTTCCATAGGGTACCTCCGGTTTTTCCGCTCTTCGCTCGTAATTGGCCGGCTCGCCCAAGAGGGCACCGCGCCCCAACACGGCGCGGCCCGACCCGGCCGGGGGGCCGGCCCGCCCTGGCCCCGCGCCAAGCGGCCCGCCCCAACACCGCCCAGCCCGGCGGGGGCCGGCGCGAGACGGGACGGCCCAGCCCGGCGTGCCCGAGCACTGTCCAGCACGGCCCGGGCCGGCACGGGATGCCGCCACAAGGACCACACCAAGCTCGTGCTCCGGCGCTCTCCTGTGGCCTCTCTTCTATCCCTACTCTTGCACTATCGTCTATTTCGGTCACGATTTCCAGATCCATTCCGGGCTCGGCGCAATTGTTCCCGGTGAGCCCGAGCAGCCGCCCAGTCGTCTCCGCTCGTGATAGCCTCTCCCTCCCCGTGATACGATTGGAGCCAGGCAGGTCGTATGGCAGATGATCGGGAGTCAACACATGAGCCGGCGGCGGAGCGGTTCGCTGTCGACTCGATCGAGGCGGACGTCGCGCTCGTGGAGTCGGAGAGCGGGCGGACGTTCGAGATACCCGCCGCGTGGCTCCCGGCGGACGCAGCGGAGGGACGGGTGGTCTCCCTTTCGGTTCAGCGTTCCGGGGCAGAGTCCAGGCTTATCTGTACCGTGGACCACCAAGCAACCGAAGAGCGGCGCCGGCGCGTTCGCGCCAAGCTGGATAAGCTCAGGTCGCGGAGGAACCGATGAGGCGCGCGTGCCCGAAGCGGTCGCTCCACGAGCGGACCACCTCACGCTTTGGCCTCGCCGCGCGCGTTCCCCTCCGGCGGGCTTCTTCTGAGCACGCGTCCTTCGGGAGCACTCTCCTCAGACCGGTTCTCCTGGCAATTGCGATCCTCCTCCTGGCCGCGGCAGCGCCTGTGGCCGCGGAGCCCCTTCGCGTTCACTTTGTCGACGTCGGTCAGGGAGCGGCGGTGCTCCTCGAGGGCGCGGAAGGAAACGTGCTCGTCGATGTCGGGCAGTACGGCGACGCCGCAGCGTATCTGGATCAGGCCGGAATCGAGGAGATCGATCTGGCGATCGCAACGCATGCGCACGCCGACCATATCGGCGGCTTTGTCGATGTGTTCGAGTCGGTGGAAGTCCACCGGATCTGGTATAATGGCCAGGAGCACGTGACGCTCACGTTCGAGCGTTTCATCGACGCGGTGCTGGAATCGGAGGCCGACTACCATGAGCCGGGCCGCGGCGACCGCGCCACCTTCGGCGAGCTTTCGATAACCGTGCTCCATCCGGAAGGGAGCGCCGCCGATTACCACGGCGATCTGCACGACAAGAACATCGTGGTGCGCGCGGACTACGGCGATTTCTCGATCCTGCTGCCCGGCGATGCGGAAGCCGATGTTGCCTTCGGTGTCGGCGTAAACCACGTTGTGCGTGGGAATGGTGAAT
>PWGF01000509.1 GCA_003554375.1 Spirochaetaceae bacterium | reverse complement strand
CTTGAGCCGCACCGCCGTCTTCCGCCCCGCGCTGGTTTTCGTGTTTCATTGGTGCCTCCGCCCTCTAGTACAACGGCAAAGAACCAAATCCTTGAAATTTCGGTCGTGGGGGAGGGAATAAACCGTTGACGCTGGTTTGTCGTAGGCCCCCGAAGTGGGTCTGCACGCTGACGGGATGACGGTGTCCGAAGTCCTTGAGCATTACCCCGGGATAACGAGAGCGGATGTCGGTCCGTGTATTGCCGGCGCCGGCTTAGCTTGGCCGAGAATCCTCAGGCGGCCGGGCCTTTTCTGTGTCGGCGACCGCGGCGGGACGCCCGGAGGCGCCGCCCGGAGACGATGCCGGTTGCGCTGCACGGCCCGCTCTCAGTTACCCAGCCCGTGCGGCCTTTCTGCTGCCGACACAGAACGCTCGTCTCATTCATGCGGATGCGTCATGGCAGCCATGAGGCCGCATGCGGTCGTGCATGCCGGGAGGCGGCCCCGGGGGCCCTCACGCCGGGCGAGCTCTCCAGCGGAGCCCGGGATGGAGCGTGGGGGCATACCCGAGCCCCCACAGCACTCAGCCTACAGAGCACGTCAGGGACGGTTCTTCTCCTGGTCCGTCATGGTTGTGAATGTATCTCGGAATAACTGCTTGTCGGATTGACCGCTGCCGCGAGTGGGCCCGAAGCCCTGAATCTCCGAAAGGCGGCGAACCGGCGAACGCACTGCCCCGTCGCTCGCCGAATCGAGCCGATCGTCAATGTGTGTGTACGCCGGCGTGGATTCGCCGGCCGGCTGGTCCTGGGGAACACCGCCGCGCGTTTCCGCACCGCTACGCAAAGAGAAGCCGCCGGCCCTTGGGAGTGGGTATTTCGTCGCCGTATTCCCGGGCGGTCTCCAGCCAGAGCTCCGCCGCCGATTTGGCGTTCGCCAGCGCCTCTTCATGGCTGTTGCCATGGGCCATACAGCCTGGTAGCTCAGGAATATCCGCCACGTACGCCGCGTCTTCCTCACTCCAGAAAATGACGATCTCATACTTATCCATCAATCTCATCTCCTAACCGGTACCGCACAATGATATCACGGACCTGCTTCACTTGATACGGCTTCGCGTGTTTGCCGTCACGCTGTAGGTTAATCCTTTCAAAGACGCCCTCACGGCGAAGGACGATGTACTAGCCGCGCGAGTATTGGTCTTAGTGGAACAGGCGTCGTAGGCCGTCCACAAAGACATGAAAACTGTGCGAACGGTTCCTGTCGGCATCCAGAAATGGTGCCATGGCTCTTGCGTCACGTATCTTGGAGTAACTGCCGAGCACTCTTTTGATCTCCGCCGATGGCGATACAATTTGATTCGGGATCGCGGTACTGGGCCTTGCTCTGCATAGCAGCCAAGCCTGATCGGCCTGAGAAAGCTTCCACGGCTGCAAGGTCACCGAGATACCACGACTCAAGCTCACGCACCGCAACTCGTACAAGTACCGATTGGGTTCTTGTCGCCGGCATCAGACCGAGCAAGCGCGTCTTAACCTCTCTGCAATCTGCCGAGTCCGAGTCTCGGAGAATCAAGAACCTTGCTTGCGGCTCGTTCCAGGCTCGCAACTTCTTCGGTATTGACTTCTCGAGATCTTGTTTCCCTTCGTGAGGGATGGCTATCCAGTCGGTCGGTTCTTCGCGGCCGGGGAAAAGCCTGGGTATGAGTCCACGCAGCAATTCTGCAGCCGAGCGCTCCTCGGTCATTATGACAAGTCTTCCCATACAGCTACGGGGCCCGTTACCCTAGTTGAGAGGCAAAGAGACCTTGCTTCCAGAGATAGCCGGGCAGGTCTCCTTCATCGCACAACCTTTTAAGCAACTGCGAATCGGCTGCACGATGCGCCTGCGTTATCCCATCGTGCTTCTCAAGCCAATAAACCTCGCCAAGCTGCACACCGTTGAGAAAGTCCGGGGAGTGCGTAGAAACGAGCACTTGTCCACCTCGGTGCGCATATTCCCGAAACTCCTCCGCCAGTTCCTCGAGCAGTTCAGGGTACAGCTGATTCTCCGGCTCCTCCACGCACAGAAGCGGGTGAGGCTCCGGGTCATAGAGCAGAATCAAGTACGCAAACATTTTAACGGTACCGTCGGAAACGAAGCGATCGATAAACGGATCCTTGAACGCCCCGTCTTGATACTTGAGCACAAGCCGGCCGTCGGTGGTGGTATCGGCCTCAACTGACGATATCCCCGGAACACGTTTCTGCATTTTAGAGATTACTTCATTGAAGACCTCCGGGTGCTGTTCGTACATGTATTGCGCCACGAGAGGGAGATTGTCGCCGGATTCGGAAAGCCGTTCGGCATAACCCACATCCTTACTACCCCGTGCCGCCGTTATGTGAAAGTCCGAAACGTACCAATTCTCGATCAGTTGCCGAAAGCCGCTTGCGGCGCGAAAGCGCTGAAACTGCCCGAGGCCCTTTATAGCGAGGATATCGGGAGAATCAAGCTGGTGGTACTCACGCTCGAGCTCCGTTTCCGGCATTTGAAAGTTCTCCTCGTTGCGTATCGCGAAGCCCTCGCCGCGGCAGAAGTCGAGAAAATGAAACGGCGACCCGTAGCTTCCTCTCTTGTATCGAAGAATCTCCCGGTCGATGTATGGAATACCCCGGTGATTCGCCTTGATCGATAAATGATAGGTGACCAGTCGCTCGACATCCGCAATATGCATGCGGAACTGAATCTCCAGTTGGATCCCCTCCTCAGCACGCCCTCGAGTCACAACCTCGCTATATCCGCCACGCCGCTGCAAAGCCTGACGGACGTTACTGCTCAGTGCATCTTTGAGAAACCCGAAGACGTCAAACAGCGTGGACTTTCCCGATCCGTTCGGACCTACGAAAACGGCGAACGGCGGGAGATCGGTCAGCGCAGCGTCGCCGAGCGCTTTGTAGTTTTTCACCGAGATCGATTCGATTCTCATTGCTGTACTTCCCGCCTAGACCGTAGTCTACCAGTTTTGTATCTCGCCCGCATAGCAATCGGCATGACCGGTGACGAAATAGCACCTCGGTTTGGACGGCCCACTGTAGGGAGGGTAGCGAAACCCGTGGAGATGGTTCACCTGAGGTAGCGTTACGTTTGCTGCGATCTCCTCTGCGATCTCCTCCGTCCCTGAAGCGTTCTGACACGATGAGGCCATATGCGGCGTTGCATGGCGGCGGAGCTCCGCAGGGCGGAAGCACCGGGGCGGAGGTTAGCCGGGAGCAGGCGGGCGGCGCCACCCCATGGTTGGGGGAAGCGAAATCCCGGCGGGCGCGGCCCGGCGGAGCGGGAGCGGAGCCGGCTCAGCCGCGCCCGGGGGTGCGGGTTCGCCCAGTATGGCCGTCATCTGCGTGGTGAAAGTCCACGAATCACCCTCAAGGAAGGGAAGGTTTAGAGGGAGGCAAGGGTGTCCAAAGATATCTGGTACCCGCGGAAGCCGCGCCATCACGGACGTTGCCATTGGACTCGGTTCACAGGCGTGAACACGGCCGGTGTTGCAACGCAGGGGAGCCACCGTAAAACCGGAGGCTCGGTTCACCGCAAGTGGGCTATGACTTCCGCTTTGGCGTTGTCATCTCCGCTTGCCACCGCCGAGATCGCCGCGTCAATCGCCGCGTCCAGCCGCTCCACGTCCGTCTGAGCGGCGATGAGCTCCCGCTCCTCCGCGGTGAGGCCGAATCGGCGCTCGATTAGGCGGGTCAGCATCTCCCGCTTTTCCTTAAGCCGTCCGCTCTGCTCG
>PWGF01000235.1 GCA_003554375.1 Spirochaetaceae bacterium | reverse complement strand
TAGTGTTCAGCGACCTTCATATGGGAAATGGCGGTAAGGGCGACGGATTTCGTCATAACGCAGATCTCTTTCACTCCGTCCTGGAGCGCCATTACTTGCCTGAAGAGTACCGGCTGATCCTCAACGGGGATGTCGAGGAGTTACAACGCTTCTCCCTGAGAGCTATCCAGAATAGGTGGGAGTGGACCTATCGGCTCTTCGATCGCTTCCGGGCGTCCAATAGGTTCTGCCGTTTGATCGGCAACCACGACCTGAGTCTCATGGAGATGCCTGAGCGAGAGGTCCACGAGAGCAACATCAGGGAAGCGCTAAGGCTCGACCACCATGGGCACACGGTGTTCATCTTCCACGGGCACCAACCGTATCGCCGATACCGAGGGCCGAACCGTTGGGTTGACTTTGTCCTTCGTTACGGCGCTCGACCGCTGAGAATCCGGCATCCTACTCCCGCTCACGATTCCCGGAAGCGTTTTGCCATGGAGCGTTGCGTCTATGAGTTCTCGAGCAGGAAGAAAATCATGTCCGTGATCGGCCATACACATCGGCCGCTCTTCGAGAGCTTGAGCAAGCGGGATACGATCAAGTTCCAGATCGAGATGCTCTGCCGCACTTACCCTTCGCTTGAGTCGGCACGGCAGCGCGAGGTGGAGGACCGCATTGTCGCGCTGAAAGAAGAGCTCGAGTCGATCGCCGAAGACGAGGCATCAGATGAAAGCACGAGTCTGTACAACGCGAACCTCGTCGTCCCATGCTTGTTCAACTCCGGCTGTGTGTTGGGGAAACGCGGGATAACGGCTCTGGAAATCGACCACGGCGTTGTGAGGCTCGTCTACTGGTTCGATCGCGAGCGGCCGCAGAAGTATCTGCGTTCGCGTAAGCTTCAGCCCCAGCAGCTCGATAACACCCGTTACTTCCGAGTGATTCTCAATGAAGACCACCTAGACTATATCTTCACACTCATCCGGCTGCTGAGTTAGGTGGAACGTATCGCTCGCCGGTGGCGAGCTCGACGCATCGATAGGCACCGTTGTAGATCCCGATACTCTTGTTCCGAACAATACAGTCACAGTACATCCGCAGGAGATCGTCATCATGTGTAATGAGGTCGATTGCCTGGAGCGTCTCCGGGATCGTCCGAGTCTCGACCGTGCCGTCACCGAGCTCCGCTCCGCGGATAGCTCCCCACTGCTCGTGACCGCCGACGCGCCGGTTGAAGATTTTTGGAACCGGGTAGAATGCCAGCTCGCTCGGCTTGGTGATCATAACGTCGATCACTCGCATGAGATAGTTTGACGCATAGACGGCATGAGACGTGTTATCGAAGTGGAAGATGTGGATGCCGGAAGCTGATTGACTTCGAATAGAGTCCGTGAGACGGCGCGTTTCCTCCCATGACGTATGGGCCGAGATCAAGTCCTGATCCGCCGATAGCCGCGCCTGCAGCCACTCCCAGTTCTCGCGGTGATCGCCGAGGTTCACAAAGAGGGCGATTTTCTTGTCGCGAATGAGCGGGAGGCAATGCTTGATCACCGCCGCGAAGAGCTCTCGCTGGGCGCCGGCCCCGCCCATCGTGAGGAGAAGTCGCCGCGGTTCGCCGGCTGCAGCGCGCTCGGTGCGCGCGGCGCAGTCTGCCTCGATGTTGGTTACAAGCTCGTGATCGATGTGATGTCCGGTATACGAGAGCGCGTCGGCGGGGACCGGATTGAGGATTCGGCCCTTCTCGTCGAACCCGCGCATTGCGCGGAAGCCGTAATAGCCGGCCGGGGACTGCACTCCGTGCCTGGCCCCTTCGGTCAGTTGGAACGCCATGGGCCAGTTGTCGAACATCATGTCGACCACGTTGGTCATCCCGCCGGCGACCGCGCCCATGCAGTTCCACATATGCGAGGTAAGCATCGGCATGGAGCTGGGAAGAGCCTCATGGAGGTTGCGAAAGAGCTCGCTCATCTTGTAGTCCTTGACGTTAGTCTTCAGAAACCGCCAGGGCCACGTTACGATCCACCAGTTGAGGAAAGCGTTGAGGATGGGGAGAGACTTCTCACCGGTCGTAAGCACCTCCCAGATGTACTTGTCGAAGAGCTTGCTCCGCTGGGAGACGCGCGACCACCGGCTATACCACTTGTTGCACCAGGTTATGACGTCGGTCGTAATCCCGGGAATAGCCAGGAGGTCGAGCCAATACGGGGTGTAGCCCATGGCACGGGCACAGGACGCTCCCGCCATGGCAATGCGATAGTGACCGAAGCCCATTCGGATCGTACCGATGACGACCGCCTTGTCGGACTCCCGGATCGGCTCTCCTCCGCCTTCTCTCACGATATCTTTCAGTCCGAAGACGTCACCGAGGTATGCGTTGTCACGCAGGCTGAGCTCATACGTCTCGTTCGGGTCATAGTCGAACTTACGAACAAACATGCGCTGCCATCGCGCAATCTTCCGTGACTGGGACCGGGTAAGACGATTTCCGTAGATTTCGTAGCGGCCGTCGCGTTCCTTCAAAACCAGCTCCTTGCTTGTACGAACGGATGTGAGTTCCCGCGATCATACGATCGCATGGGCATTTCCGCAAGTCGACTCCGTTGGGACGACAGGGCAAACGCAGTTGGATCAGTACGGTTCGACGGCGGCGGCCGAAAGCCGCTGACGCAAGTACTTACCCATCTCACCACACCACCAGGGGCCCCGGCAAGCGCCCACGACCACCCGCTCGCCGCCGCGCTTCCAGGCGTATTGTCCAACTGCGTTTGCCCTGCTGCATCGAGGGGGTGAGGATTGCGTGAGAGCGACGATACGTCATACAGTGCTCACGCAGGGATCAGGGCGGCACGGTCATTCGGGTGGATGATCGCCGTCGCGACGGTGAAACCCGATCGCCTTCATACTGGGAGGAGAGCATCCATGGATACCGAGAAAAGCGAAGAGCTGTTCGAGCGCGTCGAGCGAATGCTGGGAGAGCACAACTACGTTGCCGCCTATACGGTGGTCAAGAAGGCCGAGATTGCCGAGGACGACAGAACGGAGCTCTCCGGTAAGATCGTAACTCGGCTGGTAGATGAGCTGAGCCGTTGTACGCGGAAAGAGGACCGGGAGCGTGCGGTGTACCTGCGTTCGCTCCTGGCGTGGATATTTCGGGACATTCCCGGGTTGGCGAGCATGTATCGGGAGCAGGTTCGCATCGCCAATCAACGCGATGACTTAGCAATGGATCTCTACCGTGGCTTCAAGAATTTCAACGATGTTGCATCCGGGCGAAAGAGCGTGAGCGACGGGGTGCAGGAAACCATGGAGGGTTTCCAGCGGAACATCGATGAAGCGGCGGAGCGGGTGCGGAGTGGCGAAGCGGACGAAGTAGTCCGTGACTTCGCAAACATGGCGGAGGAGGGGATCAAACAAGGACTCAGCTCACTTGGCAAGATCTTTGAGACCCTCAATCAGCCACGTGAGAGCGCCCGCGGTGACAGCCGGCGCTCGGAACGCCCGTCGTCTACGGATGAGTCCGAGGAAGATCAATCGTCAAGCCGGACCGGGCGCGACAAGAGCGAAGAGTCAGCGAGGTCCTCCGAAGCGCAGAGCTCGGAACAGCGTTCTGGGAGCCGAGAGAAAGCGGAGCCGGGCTCTGGAGAAGGCTCCTTCACCCAGCGAATGCGCCAAGAGGCGGAGGACGCGGAGTTCGAGGAGGAGTCTTAGATCCACGTTGCCTCGCGCTCTGCGTGGATCGACCGGCCGGATCAACCTGGTGGATCGACCGGCGGGATCAACCGGGT
>PWGF01000425.1 GCA_003554375.1 Spirochaetaceae bacterium | reverse complement strand
GCGCGACCTGACTCGGTCGCTCGGAAAGAAGGCCGAACTCACAATAGAGGGAGAAGACACCGAGCTGGACAAGTCCGTAATTGAGGATTTGCTGGATCCTCTCATCCATTGTGTTCGTAACTCCATTGACCACGGAATAGAAGAGCCGATTGAACGGCGGGAATACGGGAAACCGGAAACTGGGCAGCTTCATCTGAGTGCTCGGAACGAGGGGAACATGATTCTCATCGAGGTCTCCGACGACGGGCGGGGCATCGACGTGGAAGCAGTAAAAGAGCGGGCAATTGCGCGCGGGGTTATCCATCCGTCCAAGAATCTCTCCGATGTGGAGGCGTTCAACCTCATTTTCGAGCCTGGTTTCTCCACGTCACAGGAAGTGAGCAATATCTCAGGACGCGGGGTCGGGCTGGACGTCGTGAAGAAACAGATCGAGAAGCTTAACGGTTCGGTGGCGGTTTGGTCCGAACGAGGGCTGGGGACCCGACTCACCGTTAAGATCCCGCTCACGCTTGCCATCATCCAGGGCCTACTGGTGCGGGTTGGTAGGGAAATGTACGCCATTCCGATCACGTCGGTAGTGGACAGCCACCGTATTCAACCGTCGGACATCAAGCTTATCGACAACTATGAGGTATTCAATGTGCGGGAGGACGTAATCAGCTTGGTTCGTCTGAACAGACTCTTCCGAATCGAGACCGATGAGGAACGCGATCACTACTTCGTGGTAGTGGTCGGTAGCGGCGAGCGGAGGATGGGCATTGTAGTCGACGAGCTTATTGGCGAAGAAGACGTGGTCATCAAACCGCTTCGGGACCATTATACCAATGCACCGGGGATTGCCGGGGCCAACATAACAGGAGACGGCACGGTCAGCCTCATAATCGACGTGAGTCAGCTTCTCGAACTCGGACTAACCAGAGAACGCGAGGCCCGGCAGAGGTTGGAGACTACTATTCAATGAAATTCGGAATGGACTGGTCAGTGAAACTTGGAATGGGCTGGTAGGAAACGCCGATGGCCGAGAAAACAAGCACAACCGAAATGCTCCGAAGCACGGGCACACTGGCTGCAGAACAGCGATCGCCTGAGGGCGAGGATGGCGGCGAGGCTCAGAGGGCCGATATCGTAGATTTCAAGATGGTCACCTTTTCGTTGGGCGGAAAGGACTACGGTATCGATATTATGAAGGTCAAGGAAATCGCGAAGATCAAGAGCTACACGTATGTGCCCAATACGCCGCACTTCGTACGCGGAGTCTATAACCTTCGGGGCGATATCATCTCGGTTTTGGATCTTCGCCGGATGTTCAACCTACCGGTGGAGGAAAAGGAAGAAGGACAGCCGGAGGACGGGCTCATCCTTCGCCTGGAGGAGAACCTTCCTTTTGGCGTGATTGTCGACCGGATCGACCGTGTTGTGGGAATCTCGCGGGAGCGCATTCAGCCACCTCACCCGATCTTTGCCGATATCAACCTGAAATATATCAGTGGGGTGGTCGAGCATGAGAACCGCCTCTACATCATCTTGGATGTAGACCGGATCTTGGCCAAGGAAGAAGAAGCGCCGGAGGCTTCTCGTGGAACGGAGATTTCGGCTCTTGCGGGAGGCTCTGGAACGGAGGAACCCGGGGAAGCCCGGCCGGCGGCGACGGGAGCAGCGCAGCCATCGGCAAGAGCAAGCGAAACAGAGGATCCAGAAGCGTTGACGTTTGAGTTCGTTTCGGAAACGTTAGCCACGTTTGCGGGATTCTACGTAAGCGACGTGAACAAAGCCTGGATGGAACGCCGATTTGGGGAATGGGTGCGCGAACGTCAGGAGTCCGGCCAGGATACCCAGCTGAGCTCCGCGGAGGATGCTGCGCAGTACCTTCGGGATTTCTACTCACCCCACACCGGGGCCTTCTGGCCGGAAGCGTACGGCGAAGAGTTCCGGAAGCTTCTCCCAAGCGATGAGCCGCGGGGATATACCGTCTGGAATCCCGGTTGTGCCAAGGGCTTTGAGACTTACTCGCTTGCTTGCATTCTTCGCAGCCAGTTCCCAGAGGCCCGTCTGAAAATATGGGCACATGACAACGACCTTCTTTCCGTCTCCACTGCGCCTAATCTCGTTGTACCGCTTCAGGGTGTGCCGGAGTTGCACCGGAAGCATATGGTGGCGGGCAAGAACGGATACGCGTTCTCACAGGAGATCCAGGATCTGATCCTCTTTGAGTATCACGATATTACGAGTACGAACGCTATTCCCGAGGTGGACTTGATCGTTGCCCGTGACGTTCTCTCGTTTCTCCCGGTGCAACAGCAGCAGGCGTTGTTGAGCGAGTTCTCTGAGAGGTTGAAGGAAGGCGGGATACTCGTTATCGGTAAGAACGAGGAGCTACCGGGAGACGAATGGAAAGCCGTCGAGCTGAAGGATATCCGGGCATACCGGCTGAAGGACGCAGGCGGGTAGAGGGATTGAACCGCACCGCGTTTTGTTGGATAGTGTGGCGGTCGGAGCCGGCACCTGCGCGACAGTGTGCATGGCGCAGTTCAGTAGAATAGAATAGGGGACGAAAGAGAAGGAGCTTAGCATGCGAGTGGAGTACATCAACCCCTTTGTAGAATCGGCGTATGGAGTTATTCAGGAGGTTCTCGGTGCTGAGGTTGAGCGCGGAGAGCTCTATCTGAAGTCCACCTCTATGCCGGTTTTGGGGGTTGCGGCTATTGTCGGACTTGCCGGTGATGTGGAAGGCCGTGTGCTTTTCGACATGAGCAAAGAGACGGCTATACAGGTGGCCTCGCAAATGCTCCGGTCCATGGGAATGGAACCTATCGACGAGCTCAATGATATGGGGCGCGCCACTATCACGGAGCTGGCCAACATGATTACCGGGCAGGCCGTAACCAAGCTGCATGATCTGGGGTTTAAGTTTGATCTGAGTCCTCCAGCCATTTTCACTGGGGACAATATGGAAGTAAGTGACCCTGGGGTAGAAGCGTTAATTGTACCGATGCAGATCCCCCAGGGAAAGGTAGAGATAAACGTAGCAATTCGGGAGCGGACGTAGGCAGATGAAGGCGAAGCAGGATTTCCCCAGCATAAACGAGCGGAAGGCACAAGGGCTGAAGTCCACGGGGGAGCCGTACCGAGTGCTCGTTGTAGACGATTCTATGTTCGTGACCAAACAGATCTCTCAGATCCTGACTTCGGAAGGCTTTGAGGTTACCGCGACTGCGGCCGACGGGATCGAGGGAGTGGAGCGGTATAAGGAGCTCTACCCCAACATCGACTTGGTCACGCTCGACATCACAATGCCCAAGATGGACGGGGTTTCGGCCCTTGAAAAAATCGTTGAATTCGACAATAATGCGTGTGTCGTGATGATTAGTGCTCTCGGCAAGCAGGACTTGGTGAAGAAAGCCCTGCTCGTCGGGGCTAGGAACTATATCGTGAAGCCGCTGGACCGGAAAAAAGTGTTGGAGCGGATCGTGATGTCGCTCAACCGGTAGGCGTGCTTGGCTCGGTTGGCATGGACTGAGGAACGGCAATACAATGGACCGGCATTGGTCGTGCCTGGTTGCTGCCGCGGTTGTCACAAATGGGCGGTTAGCTCAGTTGGTTAGAGTACGTGCTTGACATGCACGGGGTCGCTGGTTCAAATCCAGCACCGCCCACTTGTAAAGGTAGAAAGGAGAAGCCAAGCTCGCTCGACGGGCTTGGCTTTTTTTGCGACGTGAATTTCGTCCTTGCGAAGGTGGTCCCAGTGTGGCCCCGCCCCGGCGCCGTGCGCAGGATCGGCGATCTTGCCGCGCTTGCGGCGTGGCGGAGTCTGACCGCGCGCAAGGGTGCGGAGCGGCCGACAGGCCGAGCCGGATCTCAGATCGAGCGCGGGCCTTCAGCAGGTTACGGCGCCGGCGCTTGCGCTGCCGACTACCCGTGCGTACTTCGCCAGGGCGCCGCTGCGGTAGCCGGTGTCACGCGGCTGCCATCGGGTTCGCCGCCGTTCCAACTCGGCATCATCCACGTCCACTGAGAGCAGCTTGCGGTTGCTGTCTATCGTGACGGTCTCCCCCTCTCGGATGAGGGCGATGGGCCCACCGTTCTGTGCTTCCGGGGCAATATGGCCGACAACCATGCCATGGCTCCCCCCGGAGAAACGGCCATCCGTTATGAGAGCTACGTCGTTCAGGAGGCCTGCGCCGGCGATCGCTGAAGTAGGAGCAAGCATCTCTCGCATCCCCGGGCCACCGCGGGGGCCTTCGTACCGAATGACAACAACATCACCCTTACCGACGTTGCCCTGCAGAATCGCCTCTAACGCGGTTTCTTCGTTGTCGAATACGCGGGCGGGGCCGGTATGGACTACCTCTTTGAGGCCACAGGTCTTCAGTACCGCCCCCTCGGGAGCGAGATTGCCGCGAAGAACTACGATAGGACCGTTTCGCTTGACGGGGGCGTCAAATCCTTGAACCACATCTTGGCCGGCGAGGCTGACTTCGACGCCTTCCAAGTTCTCAGCGAGCGTACGGCCCGTGCAGGTGAGACAGTCGCCGTGAAGAAGCCCGCGATCGAGGAGCATTTTCATGACCATTCGTACGCCGCCCACCCGGTCAAGATCCTCCATCGCATACCTTCCGGCAGGCTTCATGTCGCAGAGTATAGGGGTGGAGTCGAAGAACGAGTTGAACTCGTCGATGCTGAGGTCTACCTCCACCTCGTGGGCAAGGGCCAGGAGATGGAGTACGGCGTTTGTGGAGCCACCTATCGCCATGACGGTACGGATTGCGTTCTCGAACGCCCTCTTGGTCATGATGTGGCGAGGGCGCAGATCGTCGCGCAGCATGTAATACATCATCCGGGCGGCGTGGCGCATCAGGGGCTCGCGGCGGTCATCCACGGCCGGAGTGTCTGAGTTGCCCGGGGGGCTCATACCGAGCGCCTCTACTGCGCAAGCCATGGTGTTGGCGGTATACATCCCACCGCATGCTCCGGCGCCGGGACACGCTGCACACTCGATTCCGTGTCGCTCCCCATCGTCGATCTTGCCCTTTGCGGTTGCTCCCACGGCTTCGAAGGCGCTTACGAGATCGACCGGTTTGCCGCGGTAGTTTCCCGCGCGGATCGTGCCCCCGTATACGAAGAGGCCCGGTCGATCGAGCCGACAGATGCCCATGAGCGTTCCGGGAATAGTCTTGTCGCATCCGCCAAGGCCGAGGATTCCGTCCATGTGGTGCCCGCGAACCGAGAGCTCGATGACATCCGCAATCACGTCTCGACTAACGAGCGAACACTTCATCCCTTCGAGGCCCATTGCCTGTCCGTCGGTCACCAGGAAGGTGTTGAAGCCGGCCGGGACGGCCCCGAGGGATCTGAGTTCTTCGCGTGAGATGTCGGCAATCTGGTTCAGGTGCATGTTACACGGGCTGATGTCTCCCCACGCGGAAGCTACGCCGACAATGGGTTTGCTCAGGTCTTCGTCGGTCAAGCCCGCGCCGCGGAGAAGCGCTCGGTTGGCCGTGCGTTCCAGTCCCTGTGTCATGGCCCGGCTGTGTCTGTTGAGATTGTTGCCTTCCGCCACTGTTCCCTCCCTCTCCTTGCGCCTCTCTATAGCTCGTGCTCTGCCATTCTTACGCCTTGCTATTCTTGCGCCTTCTTTCTCTTCCTCTGTGGGCGGGCTCCGCAACGCCGGCGGATAAGCCATCGAGTACCGCCGCCCGCGGTGTGGACGCCTGCGCCGAGGACGGTAGCACCGGGGAAAAGGTCCACGCCGCGAAGCCTACGCAGCGTACACGGAACCCGCCCACTGGGTGAGGGACTACACGGTCGTGCGGTCTCCGCGAACCATGATAACCCTCCCGGTCCGGATCAATTCGATCAGCCCGTAGCGCTGGAGTACTCGTTCGACGTTGTCCAGCTTCTCGGTCTTGCCGGTGATTTCCAGCGTGATAGAGGTCTCGCTGAGATCCACGGTTTGGCACTGGAGAGCGTGCGCCAGTTGGAGTAGCTCCGCTCGCTCTTCCGGCTTGCAGTTGACCTTGATGAGCGCGAGCTCGCGCTGGACGAGGTCTTCTCCGGTGTGGTCGGTAGCGTGGACAACATCCACCAACTTGTTCAACTGCTTCAGGATTTGATCGAGGACCTTTTCGTCGCCCGAGGCGGTAATCGTCATGATGGAGAAGCGCTCATCGGTGCTTGGGCTTACCACCAAGCTGTCGATGTTGTATCCGCGGCGTGCAAAAAGCAGGGCGATGCGGATGAGGACTCCTGGCTTGTTGTTAACGAAGAGACTGATCGTGTGCTTCTTGTGGCCGATCGGGTCAATGGCCGTTGCGGTCGTCCCGGTTACATAGGTCTGTGTGCTACTCATGGCTACTTACTCCCTGCTCCCACCTGCTTTTTGGATCGCGCCCGTGCGTAGTTCTTGGGCGGCTCGAGGATCATCTCGGATAACGGTTTCCCTGCCGGGATCATCGGGAAGACGTTATCTTCCTTCTCCACTTCAACGTCCAGAAGTACCGGTCCGTGGTTGTACTCAAGGGTGTTTCTAACAACTCGGCGGACGTCCGCACTGCGCCGCACCCGGTAGCCCTTAATGCCGTAGCTTTCGGCCAGTTTGACGAAGTCCGGGTTGCCTTCCAGATCTACCCCGCTGAGGCGATTATCGTAGAACAGATTCTGCCACTGCCGAACCATTCCGAGGTACCGGTTGTTCACTAAAACGATCTTGATGGGAAGCTTATGGGTAGCGGCAGTGGAAAGCTCTGCCTGCGTCATCTGGAACCCGCCGTCCCCTACGATTGCCACGATTTGCTTCTCCGGCTGTGCGAATGCCGCCCCGATGGCCGCAGGTAAGCCGAAGCCCATGGTGCCCGCTCCCCCGGAGCTAATCCAGTGGTAGCGGTGGTCGATGGGGTAGTACTGCGCCGCCCACATCTGGTGTTGGCCTACGTCCGTGGTGACTACTGCTTTGCCCTCGGTCTGGTTGTAGATCTCGTCGATCACGTGCTGGGCCTTCAGCTTGCCGGACTTGCGGAACTTGAGCGGATGATCTCGCTTCCACTGGCGGATCTGTCTAAGCCACGGAGCAGTGTCACCCCGGCGGGCTATAGTAGCTAGTGCCTCCACCACCAGCCGGGCGTCTCCGTGAATGGTGCAATCCATTGACAGCGTCTTGTTGAACTCCGCCGCGTCGATATCCACATGGATCTTGCGCGCGTGCGGACAAAACGAGTCGTAGCGGCCTACGATGCGGTCGTCCCATCGGGAGCCGATGCTCATGATCAGATCGCATTCGTCGACGGCTTTGTTGGCGTACGCGGTGCCATGCATCCCCAACATCCCAAGACTGAGCTCATGGCTCTCCGGAAAACACCCTTTCCCCAGAAGCGTGTTGGTCACCGGGATGTGAAGTTTCTCAGCCAAATGGGTAACGGCCTTCTCCGCTCCGGAGATGACTGCACCGTGGCCGACGAGAAGAACCGGCCGCCGCGCGTTCGTCAGTAGCTCTGCAGCCTTCTCGATATCCGTCATGTCTCCGTGATCAGGTACGTGATAACCGGGAAGATGGAACTCCTCGTTGAAGTCAGGCTCGATAGTGGCACTGGCGACGTCCTTAGGGACGTCCACGAGGACCGGGCCGGGACGTCCCGTTCCAGCAAGGTGGAACGCTTCGCGCATGATGCGTGGAAGCTCATCCGGGTTCTTCACCAGATAACTGTGCTTGACCAAGGGGTAGGTAATGCCTGAGACATCCGCCTCCTGAAACGAATCGAGACCTAGATTTCCGCGTGTCTGCTGGCCACAGATGACCACCATTGGAACCGAGTCCATGTGGGCGGTAAGCACGCCGGTGACCGTGTTCGTAGCGCCCGGCCCGCTGGTCACGAGCACCACCGCCGGCCGGCCGGTGGCACGGGCATATCCGTCCGCCATGTGGGCGGCACCCTGCTCGTGGCGGGTAAGCACCAGGTCCACCGGGGAGTCGACCAGTGCGTCGAAAATGGGAATTGCTGCTCCCCCGGGCAAGCCAAAAATATGGTCGACTCCTTCCTGCTGGATGATGTCAACAATTACTTCCGCGCCGGTGCGTCTCGTCGTGGACATGTCTAGGCCTCCCATAACGGCCGAGCACCGCTTTGCGCGCTCGACCCGTTCTTGAACCGCTGATGCTGTAAGTTCGCCTCCGTTGTGGCAACTCAGCCCTGTTACTTAGCTTAAGTCCAGTCTGGAGCTGACAATTTTAGCGAACATGGTCGGGTAATCCCGAATTATGGCGAAGTTTCGTAGAAAACTGAGGAGCATGTCAAGTGGATTAAGCAGAATTCGGGTCAATAGAGCGAAATTGATCCTTAATTGTTCGATTGGAGGATGAATATGGACTAAAATTTTAATATATTATCGCCGTATACCCTGGTAGTTCCGCTTCATCTGTCAAGGAAGCCGTTATAACTTGTCCTATTTCGGGAATGTCAGCTGAAACATCTGAACCAAGTTCTAATCGATATCTAAATATTCCGCGATGAGCTCTCTCAACGCATTTAGAATCCGGAGTTTGTGGCGATCAGCAGGGCAGTAGTGCACAGACGCCGACGGACCGGTGCCGGCTTTCCGGTAGCGAGCGCAGTGCATTCGTACTATACTGGCAGCCTCGCTGGACGTAGGGGAGCTTTGGACAGGTTCGTCTCGGAGCAGACCGGAGTCCGAAAGGCCGGCGAAGCCCGGCGTGCATGGAGGTATATGTGATTGGCGGCGGGCAATCGGAGTAGCCTCCGCGGAGCGGCAGGCTTGGACTGAGTAGCCCGGTAGATGGTCATGATCCGAGTATTGCAGTCCGAGTATTGCAGATAGAAAAGGAGTGAAGCCGGTTGCGGGAGTACATCAGAGAGAAGCGCAAAGTGATCGACGAGTTTCTGACGCAGTATCTCGAGAACGAAGTGACGGAGATGGTTCGAGAGCAACCCTGGGGTAGTGACGTGCTGTCACGGCTGCGTGAGTTTGCCGGTCGGGGGAAGATGATCCGGGGGGCGCTGGTGTACCTGGGTGCGTCGCTCTATGGAGTCTCGGACGACTCGCATTCCATCACGCCCGTTGCAGCTTCCATGGAGTTGCTTCAGAGCTTTCTGTTGATCCACGACGACATCATGGACGAGGACGAGGTTCGACGAGGAAGCCCGGCGGTCTTCGCGCAGTATCGGCAGCTGGGTAGCGAGATGCGCGCACGAAATGCTCAGCGATTCGGGGAGTCGATGGCGATATGTGCAGGGGACGTTGCAGTGTTCCTGGCGACTCGGCTTATTGCCGGTGCCGCCGGTGTTGAACCGAATCGGAGGATCCGGCTCGTGAGCCTCGTGTCGGAGGAGATAGCCCGGGTCGGATTGGCACAGATGGACGACATCTATCAAGGAACCGTTGATCACGCCGTTACCGCGGACGACGTCCTGGCACTTTACCGCTACAAGACGGGGCGATATACGTTCTCCTTGCCGCTGATGGCCGGAGCAACTATTGCAGGAGCTTCGGAGTCTGATCAGGAGCGTATAGGCCGGATCGGCGAAGCCTTGGGGATTATCTTCCAGATCAAGGATGACGAGCTGGAGCTTTTCGGGGACGAATCCACGATCGGAAAGCCCGTAGGCTCGGATATCTCGGAGGACAAAAAGACGCTACATCGGATGTTCCTCTTCCAAGAGTCGGCTCAGGATGATGAGTCAAGTCGCGAGATTCGTCGGCTCTTTGGGCGTCCGGGAATCGATGCTCGAGAAGTGGAGCGCGTTCGCGAACTGATGGTACGCACCGGTGTGACCGAGCGCGTGGCGGAGGTGGTCGACCGTTTTGCACAAGAATGTCGAGACCTGATCAGCGCATTGCAGGGGGTGGAAGACAAGGAGCCTCTCGAGCACCTTCTGGCGTTCAACCTGGAGCGAGTAGTATGAGGGAGCTCCGCAGTAGGGGCTCGCAATAGGGGACGGAGCTGCGGTAGAGCGCACGGGCGTGAGCGAAGTGCGATCGGGCAGCTTCGGTCACGCACCCCGGCCGGCTAGGCGGGCTGTGTGTTCTGGGATGCGCGAGCTCGTCCCCGACATCGCCGTTCCCAGGTCGAACGAAATCCGGGCAAGGGTGTCAGGGTCGTCGGAGTGCGTGACGGCATCCACGATTGCTCGGGCTCGCTTGCTGGGGTTTTCGCTTTTGAAGACACCGGACCCTACGAACACTGCCTCGGCGCCGAGCTGTACCATCAATGCCGCGTCCGCCGGCGTTGCCACTCCGCCCGCAGAAAAGTTGGGCACGGGAAGCCGTCCGCGCGCGGCCACTTCGCAGACGAGCTCGTACGGAGCGCCCAGCTCCTTAGCTTCGGTCATGAGCTCCTCCGGAGGCAGACCCGCGACGCGCCGGATACCGTCAACTACGGCCCGCATATGACGGACCGCTTCGACCACGTCTCCTGTCCCGGCTTCCCCTTTGGTGCGAATCATGGCTGCGCCTTCGCCGATTCGGCGTAAGGCTTCCCCGAGGTCTTGGCAGCCGCATACGAACGGAACTCTAAATCCCTCTTTCCGAACGTGATAGAGATCATCGGCCGGCGTGAGAACTTCGCTTTCGTCGATGAAGTCCACTCCGAGGGCTTGAAGGATTTGCGCCTCTGCGAAGTGCCCGATGCGACACTTGGCCATAACCGGGATGCTTACCGCGTTCTGAATTTCCGCAATCTTGTGCGGATCCGACATGCGGGCTATTCCACCCTGTGCTCGGATATCCGCGGGCACTCGTTCCAGCGCCATCACCGCCCCGGCTCCTGCGTCCTCCGCAATTCGCGCTTGGTCTGCGGTGGTGACATCCATGATGACGCGACCCTTCAGCGCTTCAGCCCGCTCGACTTTCGCCTTCCAGGCCTTATTCTGTCGGTTCGACCATACCGTCTCGCTCATAATTGCACTCCAGTTCCGAGAAGTATCTGATTGAACAAATCGTCGACCGTGCGGTATCCCGGAGGAGTCGATACGCGGCGAAGACGCCGGCTTGTATGCCGCGACCCGAGGTCTGCAGAAGAGCCCTGCGACTGCCGACAAGGCCGGCAACCGGTCGCGCGGCGCGCCGGCGTTTGCGGGGGATAGACTCTGTCCGGCGGGGATCAGTGCCCCCGGACCAGGAGAATCACCCGGAAAGCCCGCTTGGTCCAGCCCTCTCTCAGCACGGGTCTTCACTCCGTGCCGGTTCAAGCTAGCCAGTTTTTCCCGGTAGCGTCAATTGGACGTCGGGGCGCCGGGGCGCGGGCACGGCAAACGGAGTCGGACACTACACGCGGGCGGGGCTGAGCGAGATGGCCGAGCTTCGCCTGTCAAGTGCCAACAATTCTCGCCTCACAGCCCAATGTTCACACGCAGGGCGGGGCATGCTATGCTTTCGCTCGTGGGAGACTCAACGTTGGTATCGGATATTCGCTCCCGAGTCGAAGCCGTCCGGGAACGCGTGGCCGACAGTTGCCGGTCGGCCGGCCGCAGTCCGAACGAGGTTTCGATCATGGCGGTCTCCAAGACTCGGAGTGCCGCGGAGATTCGGAGCGCAATCGAAGCCGGGGTGGATCTTTTCGGGGAGAGCCGGGTCCAGGAAGCGGCGGAGAAGTGGCCGGACATTCGGCGTAACTCGCGAGTTCGCCTAGAGCTCGTGGGGCACCTTCAGCGAAACAAGGCGGACGCGGCAGCTCGGTTATTCGATTGTGTAGCAAGTATAGATGCGATACGTACGGTAGACGCACTGGAACGCCGTTTGCGTGACGCTTCCTCTGTCGAGCAGGCGGAAACCTCGGAAGAGCCGTCTATGGACGTTTTGGTGGAGGTGAATACGTCGGAGGAGCCTCAGAAATATGGCGTAGTCGGGGCGAGTGCCCTTTGGGAGCTTCTGGACGCAATAGCTGAACGGCCTTGTTTTCGTCTCCGCGGACTCATGACTATTGCACCTCTTGTGGAAGACGAAGGTTCGATTCGGCACGCTTTTCGCTCCTTGCGCCGGCTCTATGAGCAGGCACACGACCGCGGCTTCACGGGGTTCGATACGCTCTCAATGGGGATGAGCGACGATTATCACCTTGCGATCCAGGAAGGGAGCACCGTAGTGAGGATCGGAACCGCGATATTCGCCCGTCGAGCATACTAGGTGTTTCGGACCTGGAAGAAGGGGCTGGAACGGATAGGGTCAGGAGCTGAGATATGTACCCGAGATTGACTCGCCTGCTTGCAGTCGTGCTTGTCATCTTGTTGCTTCTGCCTGCCGCTCTCGCAGGCGAGAGTGGCGAGCCCGAACCATACGATCCCGACGAGTTTCCTTCGTGGGCGCAATCGCTATGGCGCTTCCATGTGGTTGCAATCGGAGCGCTGCCCCTGAGTTACTTCCTGACGAACATCGGGGTTCAAGCGAGGGTGGCAATTCGCGAGCCCGGGCGCGGCTTCAGCATGACGGGTGAGCTCGAGGAGCAGTCGGACCGGAGGTTGCTGCTCGGGGTTACGGTCGCGGTGAGCGCCGGTGTCGGTATTCTTGACGCCATACTCGGTCTCTTCACGGACGACGAATCCCATTGACGACGAATCCGCTTGAGAGCGGGCGTTGACGGCGGGCTGGGCGGACCACGAAGCCGTTTGACGACAAGCCGCACCGGCGACGAGCTCGATTCACGGTGAAGGTTCGTTGCCATAAGGCCGGCTTGCGAGACTAACGCACAACGAGACTCACCATACGGTGCCGGCGGCTCACGAGGGGGGCGACTGATAGTCGAGCGACACCGTTCCGGCGTAACTTGGGAAAGCTATGGTGACGCGGCATCGATTGACGGTACAGAGTGAGAATCCCACCGGCATCCGGGTTGATCGGTTCGTCTCGGAGCAGCTCCGCAGCGTCAGCAGGAATCAGCTGCAGCGGCGGCTCAGTTCGCTTACCGTCAACGGTAGGCCGGGGCGCCTGTCGCGTCGTCTCCGGCGGGGAGACGTCATCGAGATCGAGCTTCTCGAGGAGCCTCCGCTTAAGCTGGAGCCGCAGGAGGTTCCGTTTATCGTGCTGTATGACGGTGAGCACGTCCTTGTGGTGGACAAACCGTCCGGAGTGGTCGTGCATCCGGGCGACGGTAACTGGGATGGAACCCTGGTGCACGGTCTACTGAACTACGTCCAACAGAAGGCGTTCGGGGAAGACGACGTGCGTCCGGGCGTCGTCCACCGGCTCGACAAGGAAACCTCCGGAGTCATGGTATGGGGGAAGAGCCCGGCGGCCCGTGATGCTCTCACTCGAGAGTTTGCCGAACGGCGCGTTGAAAAGGTCTACATTGCCTTGACTCGTGGGCTCCCTCCCAAGGGTACGGGAACGATCCGCGGCTATCTGCGGCGGGATACAACAGACCGGAAACGTTTCGTCTCCGACGCAGCGGATACCCGGGGCGGCAAGTACGCGGAAACCTTCTATCGTGTGCTCGAGCACAACGAGTCGTGGGCTCTGGTAGCGCTCTATCCAACCACCGGTCGTACGCATCAGCTGAGGGTCCACATGCGATCGCTAGGCTGCTCGATCGTAGGTGATGCGCTCTACGGCCCGGGGCGGCGGGCTCGCCAAGAAGCGAAGGTGTCGGAGGGGCTTATGCTTCATGCGTACCGGTTGAGCATACGGTTGCCGGGGGAGTCGGGTGCGCGGAGCTTCACAGCTCCCATTCCCGATCGTCTACGAGCCGCGGTTGAGGCTCGGGCTCTCTCGGTTCCTCAAGCAATTCCCGATTGGTCTTGAGCTCGGTTTCTACAGTGGTAGGGGGGCCATAGCCCGGGAATAGGTACAGATCCGGCGACAGATTGTTTAATAGCTCGAGAAGACTGTTCCGCAGGCGGGTACGCACATAGCCTTGAGGCACGTCTCCCAACCGGCCGGCTGACAAGAAGTCGCCGGCGAATAGCGCGGAGCCGACTTGGTAGAAGACTCCTTCTATCCACGTTCCCGGGAGATGAATCACGTGTGTGACAAACCCCGATAGTTCCATGGAGCAGCTTTCGTCGAGGCACCCTGATACGGAGATGTCTTCGATCTCCGTCGGAGCCAAGACCTCCGCATCATACACGCGGAGCAGCGTCTTCAGTCCGTCCGTATGGGCAGGTACGGCGCGCGTTATAAGCACGTAGCGGACGCGAAGCTCATTGCCTTCGATGATGCGGAGAAGATCGACATCCATGGTACCGGGATCTACGATAATCGCCTCTCCGGGACCGTCGGGCGCAATCACGAAGGAGTTCGAGAACTCGTTCACACATACGTGGCCGAAAACTCGCATAGCGCTCACTCCCTGGTTGTAAACGTCGGGGGATCCGTATCTAACCCCGTTGCATCCTCGACGTTTGAGTAACGGAAACTGACCGCGGTACGCGTGCTCCGGGAGAAATCGCACGCCTTCAAGTTACAGTCCTCCACACGAGTCTCGTTCAACCTGGCGGAGAGGAATCGGGTGTGAAGCAGATCGCACATCTCGATTCCGCCGGACTGAAGCAACGCTCCGTTAAAACTGGTCTGGATCACGTTGCCTTCGCTGAAGTTTGTGTCGATGAGCTCGGCTGCTCCGAAGCTGCAGCTCCGTACGTGGATACGAGCAAAGCTACAGCTGCGCAGGGTGGCGGAATCGAAGAAACAGTAACTCAGAACCGAATCGGAGAAGTCGCACTCCTCCAAGCGTGCCTCACGGAAGGTGACGCCGTAGAGGGCTAGCCCAGCGAAGGATAAACCGCTAAGACTTACCCGTTCGAAAGAGCTCCATAGAAGCTCGTGGGTTTCCGCTATGAGGGAAGCTAGCTGTTGGGGGTACCGGCGGGGGAGATGGTCCGCGCATTCGGAGGCTCCGGTTACCGCGGCGTTGCCACAGTTGTCGTGGCTACAAGGCTCACGTGCGCGCATGACCCCAGGCTACTCTCCATGTCTCTTTGCTGCAAGCGGCTAACCGTTGAATGTACTCGACGCGGCGGTCATACGTGAGCTACACTGGGCGGCGGAGCGCGAGAAATGGCACGTTGCTTTTCCTGTGGAAACGAGTTACCTGATTCTATTCGGTTCACACGGTCGGAAATCTGTCCCAACTGCAGGGCGGACGTACGGGTTTGTAAGAATTGCCGGTTTTACGCCCCGGGAGAGCACTGGGATTGCCACGAAACCATTCCGGAGGCGGTGCAAGACAAGGAGCGGGCGAACTTCTGCGATTACTTCAAGCCTGCCCCCACTTCCGCACAGGCGTACGTAGATCAGCAACATCGTCGCAAGGAGCAGGCACGGGACGCCTTGTCGAAGCTCTTCGACGTACCACCGGACGGTCCGGAAGCGTGACGGGCGGGATGCTTCAATCTTTTGGCATGGGGCGAAACGCAGAAGGACCCAAGGGCGGGCGTCGCACTGTCAACGATGCCCGGCATAACGTTGCCGCGCCATTCGGACGGCCGGCGGCACGCTCTGAGATGCATGGACACGGGCCGCTTGCGTTTCTGGACTCGGGAATCGGCGGCCTTCCATATCTGAGCCTGACGCGGTACTACCTCCCAAACCTCCACTATATCTATGTTGCCGATTCCGCCCGCTTTCCATACGGGAATCGATCGGCCGCCGAGATCCGGCGGGCGGTCTGTGACGTTGTCGGTCGGCTTGTGGCCCGCCACGCGATCACCGCTGTGGTCGTTGCGTGCAACACCGCGTCGGTGGTTGCGCTTCAGACGCTCCGAAATGAGTTCTCGATCCCTTTCGTTGGCGTGGTCCCCGCGATAAAGCCGGCGGCACGTACCTCACGGAAAGGGCGGGTCGGCGTTCTCGCTACGTCGCGTACGGTAGGGGCGGCTTATCTGGAGTCACTGATTGAAACGCATGCGCGGGACTGTATCGTAGTGCGCGCCTCAGGGAGCGAGCTCGTGCAGTTCGTGGAGGAGCTTACCCCCGACGTGCCGAAGGCGGAGCGGTTGAGGGCGGTTGAGGGCGCCGTTCGACCTCTGTTGGGGGAGTCGGTGGATACGCTGGTGCTGGGATGTACGCACTTCACCCACTTGGCTGATGAGTTTCGCGAGGTCCTTGGCCCCGACGTTGCGGTGATCGACTCCAGGGCGGGGGTGGCCCGGCAGGTCGTACGAGTTGTGGAGGAGCGCTCCCTGGTCGCTCGTGGCGAGGAAGGCCGGCCGGTACAAGGCCT
>PWGF01000488.1 GCA_003554375.1 Spirochaetaceae bacterium | reverse complement strand
GTGCCGTACTTTGTGCGGACCGAGCCCTTTTGATCGAACTCACCAAGGTCAAAGAGGTCGTACACCCCGTACCCCACGTCGTACCCGCCGGCTGTCCCCTTGTATGCCGGTGGAAGCCAAACGCTCGTGACCCCTGCCTCAGCGAGTGCGGAGGCGTTCTGGGCAAGTTGCTTCCATAAGGTTCCATCCGCCTCGGTGTACCAGTGGAAGTACTGCATCATCACGCCGTTGTACTCGGACATGCGCGTCTCCTGGGCGTCTTCAGTTGGTCGGCAGAGCTGCTCCGCGACAACACGGGCGCCGCCCCAGTCACCAAACATCTTGGCCGACCGTGGGAATATACGGTACGTGATCCTCGCCCGCATGTCGAGTTGGCGAGTGTCATCTCCCGCCCTCTGTTCCCCACACCCCGCGCTCTTTTCCAGTAGCAACTGACAAACCGGGTACGGTACGCTTCACGCCCTGTGAGAAGGTGGATCCGCCCCGTGCGGAGCGCGTCCTTTTCAGAAAACGACGACTCACGGTAGGGTGGCGTCCAGATGAAAAAAGGTGAATGGGTTCGTTACGCTGTCTATGCTGTTCTTTCCTTTTCGGCTCCACTGGCTGTGCTCTTGCCGGAGAGTATTCGTGGCGTGTTGGAGATTGCACCGTGGTCGCAGTGGTTCATCTATGCGGTCTTGGCGGTGGTGGTTTTCGCTGCGTGGCGGCTGAACCGCGGTCGGCTCACAATCGCGGTCGCGGCGCTCCTTGCGGTGCTTCTGCTCGATACATTTCCGACTCCCGAGTGGGGAGCATGGCGCCCGTTTGCTATCCTCGGTCTCCCGTGGGGATTTGCCATGCTCTACCTGTTGCGTGAAGGAGCGTTTCTCGGCCTTCGTGGAATCCTTCGACTCGTGCTCTTTGCCGTCCCATTCGCTCTTCTGGCGCTCGTATGGGAGTATGCTCCCGGGCTCTATCTGGAGATTCGCGCGAACTTCGTTTGGTTCTTTTCCCCGACAACCCTGGTCGGGATGGTTGTGATGGCGGCGATCCTGGCGTTTCGGGTCGAGTCTGAAAGCCGGGACGAGCTTCTCGGGCTTCTTCTGGTATCCGTGCCCGTCAGTTACCTTCTTGCGGAAGCATCGGGGGACGTGGTGGTTCCGGAGCGATTTGCGGCCGAGGCGGCTCCCGCAGTGATTCTTGCTCATATCGCCTATTCTCTCCACTGGCGAATGGCGTATGTCGACGATCTCACCGGTCTCCGAAACCGGCGCGCGCTCGACGAGCTGCTTCGGCGGCTGGGCGGGAGATTTGCCGTCGTCATGATGGACGTGGATCACTTCAAACACTTCAACGACAAGTACGGTCACGAAGAAGGCGATAACGTGCTCCGCAGCGTTGCGACTACGCTTCGCTCCGTGTTCGGCGACAAGGTCTTCCGGTACGGAGGTGAAGAGTTCTGCGCCGTGCTTCGGCGGAGAGCCGGCGATGAGGCGCGGCCGTATGCCGAGCGCGCACGAAAACGAGTTACTGAGATCGATTTCCGCATCCGGGCGGCGCGCCGGCCGAAGGCTCCTCCGGCTCGCTTCGCGGCCACGGTGCGCGGTTTCTTCCGGCGCGGCTCCGGCAGCGCCGCCGGCAAGCGAGTCCCCGTAACGCTGAGCGCCGGTGTGGCCCAAAGGGCTTCGCGCTCTGCCGCCCCATCCGAGGTGGTTAAGGCAGCCGACACGGCGCTCTATCGCGCGAAGAAGAAGGGGCGCAATCGCGTAGAGTAGTGCGCCCGGGGCCGCCCTCCCTGGGAGGCCCCAGGAGGAGGCCCGGCACGCCGCGCATGCCCCGCGAGAGACACTGCTACAAGTACTTGAATCAGCTCGTGCTCGGCCACGGCACGGGGGCCCGGTTCTCTTGCCGGCAGCCGAGGGCGATCGCCGCGGCGCGGCATACCGCGCGCAGTTCCCCTTCCGCCAAGCGGCCGATGTAGGTACGGAGTTGGGAGCGGTCAACAGTCGTGAGATGGTCCAGGTTCACCGCCGAATCGTGTTTGAAGCCGTGCTCGACGCCCACGGTGACCTCGCTCGGAGCTCCGTGAATAGGGGACGTTATTGGCGCCACGGTCACCGTGTGCAGAAGGCCGATCACCTCCTCACGCGTAAGAATCACCACCGGTCGCTGCTTGTTCGGTTTCTTGAACGTGTAGAGCCAGATTTCGCCTCTCCTCACGTGCCGGGCCACGATGCCTCCCCGCTCCAGCCGTCCAGCTCCCGGTCCAGAGCCGTGCGATCAGCGTAGGCCTCACGGTATTGGGCCGCGATTTCTTCTTGTTCTTTCTTGCGCAAGTACTCTGAACGTCACGCATGTTGACAAAGACACTCCGGGTGCCCACCATGAATCCGATTCATGGAAACACGAGATATCGACGACTCGGACCTGCTTCACCACCTCGATTCGATTGCCGCCGACGGAGCGGAGCTATTCCTCTTGGCTGGAGGGAAGCTGCGCGGGGCACTGGTGCACAGCACGCACCTCGTGAACCAGATGCGGGCAAACCACGAGCTGGGCGTGCTCGAGACCCTGATTCTGGGGCACGCGTACGCGGCAGCGGGGCTCCTCTCCACCCAGCTCAAAGACGGCGGGCGCCTGGCTATGACGATCGAGTGCTCCGGCCCGGTCGGCGGAATCAGCGTCGAGACCAACTTTCTGGGTCAGGTGCGCGGATACCTCAAGAACCCGCACATCGAGCTGGATAAGCCGCCGGAGAGCTTCGATACCGGCCCATTCATCGGAGCCGGTATCCTTTCGATCACGCGATTCCCAACCACCGCCACGCACCCGTACACTGGGCAAGTGCTCGTGGAGTACGGGAGTATCGCGAAGGACCTGGCCAACTACTTCCATACCTCGGAGCAGACCCCGACCGCCATCAACTTGAGTGTACAGTTCGACCAGAACGGGCGTGCGATCGGCGCCGGCGGGATCATGGTGCAAGGGATGGCCGGAACGGACCCCGAGACGCTGGAGGGGGCGGACCGCGCCATTGCCGACCTTCCGAGTCTGGGAAAACAGTTCGCCGACGGTGCGCCGGGCCCCGCGATTCTCAAAGACCATCTGAGCGATTTCGAGCCGGACATCATCGGAACGCGGAACGTGGAATTCCACTGCTCCTGCAACAAGGAACGCTTTGCCCGGTTTCTCTCGCAGCTCCCGGCAGACGAATCCGCTTCGATACTCCGGGAAGGCCCCTTTCCGCTCAGAACCACCTGCCACAACTGCAACACAACCTACGAGTTCCCGCGCGAGGAGATCCAGCAGCTCTTTGCCGAGCGGACGGACCTCGACGAGGGCGGCGCAGACCGAGCCGCGGAGCAGCCGGAAGGGGGCGACTCCGGCACGGCGGACCACGGTGAATCCGGCGGTCCCGGACCGTCCACTCCCGGATCGGACACTCCCCAATCCGGCAGTGCCGATGGAAACGGTACCGAGCCGGACGGTCCCTCCTAGGGCGTGAGGCACGGATTGTTGTCCGTACGCCCCACTCCTCCAGGCTCTGATTCCAGAAGATCTGGGCGTGCCCCCGGGCCAAGCCGCACCTCCCCGGCCTCGTGTCCGCCCCACGCACGCCGCGTGGCCCCTCGGCGGCCGCGGCTTGCCCCGGGGTCAGGCCGTCCGGGGGTTCCGTCCCGCCGCGCGCCCAACCTGGTCCCCGGGCCTCCGCCGGCAGCCGCACCCGCCCTACCGCCCTCGCGCACCGCGGCGCGCACCGGGACCGCCGCGCCGGGCCGTCCGGCCGCCACCGAGCACTCCGGGCCAGAG
>PWGF01000103.1 GCA_003554375.1 Spirochaetaceae bacterium | reverse complement strand
CGGCGAGCGCCGGCGGCCGCAAACGCGGGAGCAACGAGATCGTCTTTGGCTGTCGCGCGATCGAAGGGGCCGAGCCGATCGATCGCGTGCTCGAAGTCGATCAGACCCCGATCGGCAAAACCCCGCGCTCCTGCCCGGCGACGTATGTCGGGTTCATGGACGAGATCCGCAAGCTCTTCGCGTCCACCTCGGAGGCCCGGCTCCACGGGTGGACCGCCTCCCGGTTCTCGTTCAACACCGCGGAAGGTCGGTGCGAATCGTGCGGCGGCCAGGGGATGCGCCGGATCGAGATGAGCTTTCTCCCCGACGTCCAGGTGCCGTGCGAGTCATGCGGCGGCGCCCGGTTCACCGACGAGACTTTGACCGCCCGCTACCGCGGCGCCTCGATCGGCGACGTCCTGCGGATGAGCATCGAGGAAGCGCGCGATTTCTTCGCCGCCCACCCGCGCATACACCACCCGCTCTCGCTTCTGTGCGAGATGGGGCTCGGGTACCTTACCGTCGGCCAACAGAGCCCCACCCTCAGCGGCGGCGAGGCGCAGCGGATCAAGCTCGTTACCGAGCTTGCCAAGGCAAAGCCCGGCGGCTCCGGCCCCCGGCACACGCTCTACGTACTCGACGAGCCGACGATCGGCCTCCATACCGCCGACGTCGAGCGGCTGTTGCGGGTGCTGCTCAAGCTCGTGGATGCCGGGAACACCGTCGTCATTATCGAGCACAACCTGGAGGTTGCCGCGGAAGCGGACTACGTGATCGACCTCGGACCCGAGGGCGGGAACGAAGGCGGCGAGCTGGTTGCCGCGGGGCCGCCCTCGGCCGTCACGGCCGTGGAGCGCTCGTACACCGGGCACGCGCTCGCTCCCGTGCTGGCGCGGTAGGCTGCCGCCCCGGCCGCTCGTCCGTGCCGCCCCGACTGCTCGCGGACGGCGGCCACTGCCCTGGGCCCCGCGGTCAGGTACCGCCGACGCCTTGCCGGAGCCCACGTGTCGCCTCGCGGCCCGCCCGGTCGCCGCGGTGCTTCCAGGCGGGTTGGCCAACTGCGTTTGCCCCGCCGAAGACCCTCTATGTACTCGACGAACCGCCGATCGGTCTGCATACTACGCACGCCGAGCGATCGCATACCGGAGGTGCGCGTGCACCCGTGTTCCCCCGGCACGACGCCGGCCGCCCCACGGGCAGGCACTAGCGCCTGCGGCCCGTGATCGGCCGGCCCAGGTGCAAGCGCCGGCGCGTGCGCCCCCTGATGGGCGAAGCCGAAGGGGAGGGCGCTCTACCGGCGATGGCTCGTGCCGGGACCGCCGGGGCGGTGCTCACCGCCCTCCCGGCCCGCGCAGCCGGATGGAGCTTAGCCTACCGCTCCGCTTTCCCGGCCTAGCGCCCGTAAGAAAGGAGGATGACCCCATGAAGGAAAACATCAGGCTTGGGTCGCCGGCGAAGACGATCGACCACTCGCGGTTACACCCGACGATGACCGACGTCGAGACGCTCGAAGGGTGCGAAACGGTTCGACGTTACGGCGTCGCCACCGTCTGCGTGAAGTCCTGCGCGGTGACTGGGAATTCGATCACGCGGAGATCGCGGCCGTGAATCGGGCTTGCGTCACGGCTATGCGGAAGGAGGCTTGTCATGAAGCGGTTCGTCAACGGAGTCAATCTGGGCGGGGGGGCTGTCGCAGTACTCGGAGTACGATCACGCCCTGCTGGAGCACTTCCTCCGGTCGGTCGCCGATTTCGTCGAGCAGACCGGGCACGTACCGTACTGTGGCCAGTACGGGGTCATTGAGGGCTCCCGCGCCGATAGGCGCCGCCGGCACGCCGACTTGCTGGGCATCCTGGACGAGCCCGGCATCGGGCGCGCGGTCTGGAGCTATAAGAACTTGGACTTCGGCCTGGTGGACGCCGGCGGCAATCTAGCTGACGCCGCCTTGATCGACATTCTACGACGAGACGAGAGGTAGCTTCTATGGGCACACAGTGCGAAGTTCCCGAATGTGTTGGCGAACCCGACTTCGATAACCTGTTGGCTGTGCTGCGGCGCGAAGCTCCGCAGCGGCCGACGTTGTTCGAGTTTTTTCTGAACCAGAGGCTACACGACAAACTGGCACCCGTCTCCGAGAGCGAAGCGCAATTGCCCTACGCCGGCAACCGCCAGGTGTTGCGCGGCTACCGCCGGGCCGGCTATGACCATGCCAACGTGCTGGTCCCGGGCTTCGATTTCCCGTCCGAAAGGACAAAGGATACCCGAACCGTTTCTATCAACGAAGGCGCCTTGATTCACGACAGGGATTCCTTCGCAGCCTATGCCTGGCCGGACCCCGAAAAGGCTCAATATGACATTCTCGATGCTTTGGCGGAAGAGTTGCCGGCGGGGATGAAGCTTATCGTCTACGGGCCGTGCGGCGTACTGGAAAACGCCATCGAGATTGTCGGCTTCGAGCCTTTGTGCTACCTGCTGGTCGACGATCCGGAGCTGGTGGCCGAAGTGTTCGAGCAGATTGGGAGACGACTGGCTCGCTATTACGAGCTGGCCGCCGCACATCCGGCCGTAGGCGCCTGCATTGATAATGACGACTGGGGGTTCAAGACGCACACGATGCTGTCGCCAAGCCGGATGCGCCAACACGTTTTCCCCTGGCATCGGCAGATCGTCGAGGCCGTCCATGAGGCAGGCAAGCCCGTGATCCTGCATTCCTGCGGCCACTTTGAGCGGGTCATCGATGACATCATAGATCTGGGCATTGAAGGGAGGCATTCCTATGAAGATAACATCCTGCCGGTGGAACAGGCTTACGAGTGCTACCATGACCGCTTTGCTGTCATGGGTGGCATTGACGTAGATTTTCTCTGCCGCGCTGCGCCCGAGGAGATATATGCCCGCGCTCAAGCGCTGCTGCAGCAAACTGCGGCCAGCGGTGGCTACGCCCTGGGTAGCGGAAACAGTATCCCCGACTACGTTCCCGATGAGAGCTATTTCGCCATGATTCGGCCGGCCCTGGAAATGCGGGGATAGGAGAGCTCCGGCCATCAAGCCTTTGTGAAGATGAAGACTATTGGAGCTAGACCAGCGAGGACTGATCTATGAAAACACCTCTGGTATCCGGCTTGCTCCTCTCCCAGATTGGTTACGAACTGCGCGCACCCATGCGCGCGCTTTGTCGCGGCCCACTGCCCGAGGGTACGGCCTTTTCCCCCATCGCCGTCGGCAACCTGCAATGGATTGCCGGCCTCAACGCCCGACTGAGCGTTGAATTGTTCGAGGAGGGGAGTGTACTTTGGCGGGAGCAACTGCCGGCGGGCAAAGCTATGCCATACAGTTTCACTCACGGGATTGGCAACACCAACGTGAGAACCTGGTCGGGAATCTTCGGCAGCATCGGTAGCGGGCTGTCCACTAATAGACAGTTCCAGATGGCGGCCGAGCCGACCGCCGAGAACGATATCCCCTGCCGCTATTCCCATGAAGACCGGATCCCTCACGCGGGCGGCTTCGTGAGCGACCACGTGCATCTACGCCAACTCATGAGTTTGTCGCAAAAGGAGACGCTATGATTCAGACCATTCTACCCGACCGAATTCGCGAGCTCCTGGAGCAGCACGAGTGGAGACAACTTGCCCGACTCCGGTACGAGTGGCCGGACCCGGAGATCGTTGCGCCGGAGATCGCCGATCTCCTTCTCGAGCTCGAGAAACCGGACCGGGTGCTCCTTTTCCGGGCGCTCCCTCGCGACCTCGCTGTCGAGGTCTTCTCGATCCTCGACCCCGACACTGCCGACGGGCTCCTTCTCGAGCT
>PWGF01000134.1 GCA_003554375.1 Spirochaetaceae bacterium | reverse complement strand
GCTTCAACGCGGTGCCCACGCTTTGTTCCAGGCGCTGCACAAAGCCTTCGATTCGGGCATCAAAGAGTTGAGTGTCACTAGTAAGGATGAGGAGCTCCAGCGCCATACCGGAAGAAGGTGCGCCCAGCTTGGAAAGTAGGCGGTCACAGAGGTCGTAACCAGCCTGGTAGTTGTTGACCCGAAGGAGTGCGACGTTTCGGCCGGCGCCGGCATAGTTCCACCCGGTGGTGTCCGCACGGTCAACGTTTTCCCGTCTGCGATATATGCGGTACGTGCTCGGCTCCGGGGTCCGCACGAGCCAAAACTCCGGCCGGAAGCCGTCCGTGGTGCTTTGCTCTTGAGGGGATGCGTGCGTTCCGCTACTCGTCGGAGGTTCTGCTGCGACGGATGATGGAGCGTAGGCGACGCCAAACGCACGGCGTATGTAGCCCTTTGCAGAGAGCTCTTGAAGATCACGCCGAACCGTCACCTCAGAGACACCGAGCCGGCGGCTGAGAGCTTTGACGGTCATGGAGTTGTTCCGGGTGACTTCAGTCACTATCTGTTCGTGTCTCGCCTGCTTCATGCTCTCTCTATCTAATGCCGTTTGAAGCTTGGTGACCGCCCAAGTTACGTCCGGGCTACCGGGCTCTTCCGATATCAGAGCAACCCGACGGTCGCCTCGGCCTCGGTCAGCCTCCGCGCGCAGGGTACCGTGTTTTGATGGGAACTGCAAGGGCTTCGATCAAAACGAAAGGTGGCTGAACTTGCGATATGATCGTATAGTCGGTTCATACGTTTCCGAGTTGCACGATATCCTTGACATACGGGGTGGTCCGGGTTACGGTATGATCAAGTCGAAACGTTCAGGCATCAATTGAAAGCTATCACACATTTCGCATCCCCGGTTCGGGGAGAAGAAACACCCAAAAGGAGGGTATGTATGAGGCAAGCACTGTGGCTTGTGATCGTGTTGTTCCTGGCAGCCGGTTTGGCGTGGGCCGCCGGCGAGCCGGAAGTCGAAGTCGAAGGCTTCACCGGCGAGGTAGTCCAGGACGAGATCGAGATCTGGTGGCACGAGGGCGTCGAAGCCGAGGTCCATGTCATCGAAGATTTCGTGGAGGAATTCAACCAGACGCAGGACGAGGTGACTGCGGAGCTCACCCTCGTTCCGGAGGCGGACTACGCAGAGGCGCTTCGTGGAGCTTCCGCTGCGGACGCGCTTCCTGACGTAATCGATACCGACGCTTCGTTCGCCTTTGCTTATGCGTGGGGCGGAGATCTTCAACCGCTCGATCCGGGGATGGATGACGAGCTTCTGGACGATCTGTTGCCGTCGATCGTCAATCAAGGGACCTATGCGGATCGCATCTGGGCGGTCGGCATGTTCGAGTCCGGTCAGGGGATCTATGCGGATCGCTCGGCTCTGGAGGAGATCGGCGCGCGCATTCCCGAGCACCCGGAAGAAGCATGGACCGTGGAGGAGTTCAACCAGATTCTGGACGACCTTCGAGACATCGGCTATGAGCGGCCGCTCGATATGAAGCAAAACTACGGATACGGAGAGCATTATTCCTATCTGTTTTCGCCGATCGTCTGGTCTTCGGGGGCTCGTCTGATATCGGAGGATTTCTCTCAAGCGGACGGCTACTTGAACAGCCCTGAGGCGGTCGAGGCCATGACCCACTTCCAAGACTGGTTCCTGGAAGACTATGTCGACCCGAACGAGGACGATGCAGCGTTCATCGAGGGACGCTCGGCGCTCTCGTGGGTCGGACACTGGGAGTACGACCGCTACAAGGATGCGCTCGGCGATGATCTCGTCGTACTGCCGAACCCTGATTTCGGCGAGGGAAGCGTGGCCGGACAGGGTTCCTGGCAGTGGACCATCAACGCGGAGTCGGACGCTGATGCCGCGTGGAAGTTCATCGAGTATACGCTGGAGCCCGAGCAGATGGAGCGCATCGCAGATGCAGCCGGTGCTCTGCCCGCACGCTCCTCGGTAGCGCGCGACCACGATCTTTGGGGCCCCGGTGGTGATCTCGAGCTCTTCCGCATCCAGCTTGAGGAAGGCTATACGCAGCCGCGTCCCCCGCACCCCGTATATGATAGTGTCTCCCCGGCATTCAACAGCGCCGTGCACGACATCATAGACGGTGCCGATGTCGAGAGCGCTCTTACCAGTGCAGCTGAAGAGATCGATTCGGATATCGACTTCCATGAGGGCTATCCGGAGCCGGACGTCGCGGACTGACGCGACTCTCCTTCCATAGCCCATTCGTGAGCCCACATATTGGGCTCGACACGGTATAATGGCCTGGGCGTCCTCGCCCGGGCCTTAACCGTGCTACGATGTGGCAGTTAAGAACGAGCGGGGTTGGGTGACGGCCGGCTCACGCGGCTGGTCTCGTCTCCACTCTCCCGAGCGGGCTCGGCGCGCAGGGTGCAAAGAGAGAGTATCTTCAGGAGGAATCAGTATGGGTGCGCAATCGGATACGGAATCCAAGCGGCCGCCCAAGAGGCCGGGAGCGGGCCAGCTTCCGTCGCGTGATCGTCAGATTGCCGGTTTTCTCTTCTGTTTGCCCGGCATTGTGCTATTGGTCAGCATGCTGCTGGGGCCTTTTCTGCTGGCTTTTGGATTGTCCTTTACCAACTTGCGTCTGGGCTCACCACTGCCGGTGCGCTTTATAGGGATCGAGAATTTCCACGCCATTCTCACGAGCGAATCGTTTTGGCAGGCGCTTGGCAACAATCTGTACTTCACCGCCGTAGTGGTGCCGGTACAGACAGGGTTTGCACTAGCGCTCGCCATCCTTGTGAATCAGCCGCTGCGCGGAGTCCTTGCGTTCCGGTCAATCTACTTTATGCCGGTCGTAGTTGTGATGACAGTTGCGGCAACGGTATGGTTGATTCTGTTCAATCCGGAGCGCGGCTTGGTGAATGCGTTCTTGCGGCTCATCTCAGGAGGGCATCTGGAGAGCATGTGGCTCAGAGCACCGGAGTCCGCAATGCCTGCTATTATGATCATGTCGATATGGCAGGGGGTGGGCTTCCAGATGATCATCATTCTGGCTGCCCTTCAGGGCATTCCAAAGGAGCTGTATGAACAGGCGGAGATCGACGGCGCGGTAGCTGGACAGCGATTTCTGTACGTAACGCTTCCGCAGCTCCGGAACACGCTGATCTTTGTCGCTACGGTTACGATGATTCTCGCGTTCCGGCTGTTTGACCAGGTATGGGTTACTACCCGAGGGGGGCCCTTAGGTGCAACCAGAACGATGATGATTGAGATGGTTGAGTTAGGCTTTGAGCGACAGATGATCAGCCGCGGCTCGGCGGTGGCGGTCATATTCTTCATCATCGTGGTGGCCATCACGATCCTTCAGCGCAGTCTCATCCGGGAGGAGAAGTGAACTATGGCGGACAGCAGCGCGCAGGTTTCAGGCTCGGCGACTGCCGCCCGGAGCTCAGATCAGGATGCGAAGGTTGAGCTGCGCCGGACAACCGGCTTGAGCAAAAGGGTTCGGCGGGGTCCCGGGTGGCCCATGTATCTTTTGCTCGGGGTCATCGCGCTCTTCTTCCTGGTACCTCTGGTATTCATGGTGGTCGGTGCGTTCAAACCGGATCATCTTGTGTTAGCTGAAGGGAATACCATTCGCGCGTTCTGGCCGACCCAGGCGTCGTTTGACAACTTTGTGTCGGCCTTCGTGCGAGCTCGGTTCGGGCGACTCTTTTTGAACTCGGTGATAATCTCCACCTTCACTGTCGGCATTGGGCTGATCGTGAACTCCATGTTCGGGTACGGCTTGTC
>PWGF01000555.1 GCA_003554375.1 Spirochaetaceae bacterium | reverse complement strand
CGGCAGCCGAAGCACCCGCCGATGAAAGCTCAGCGTCGGGTGACGGCTCGCCGGCCGATGAAAGCTCAGCGTCGGGTGAAGGCTCCGAGTACCTCCGCTTCATCGGCTCCACGAGCCCCGTCGGGCATCTGCTTCGGATGCTCTGCGGCGTTCGGCGCCTTGCGGACCATGCCCGGCTGCACGCCGAGCGAGAGCGAGCAGCCGGCAGCTCAGGAGCTTCGCGGTTGATCGTCGATTCCTCCGGATTCGTCGAAGGAGCGGTAGCCATCGAGTTCCAGTACAACCTCATCGAGTGCCTGCGACCGGAGATCCTTGTAGGCTTAGGAGAAAGCGCGTCGGTACGCCGGGTCCTTGCCAACTTCCGGCGGGACCGTTCCGTCCGCACCGTACCGCTGCCGGTTCCCCCCGCCGTACGGGAGAAGAGCGCGGAGGCCCGCCAATCGTATCGGAAGAATCGCTTTGCCACCTACTTCCGGCAGGCGCGGAGGGCCTATGTTCGGATCGACCGCATAGGTCTCAACGGGAGGGTTCCGGACTTCCGGCGCCGCGGCACCGTGACGGGCCGACTCTGTGCGCTTGCCGGCGAAGGCCACTTCGTGGAATCGCTCGCCATCGCTCAGCAGTACCACGCAGATAAGAACACGCTCGAGATACTCACTCCGGCGGAAAGCTTAGGGCGGGTGACGGCCCTCCAGTTCGGATCGATCTTTCTCAGGCCTGACGGCGAGGAACAGCGGGCATAGGCGAGGGCGGATTCACGCCGTCGATTCACGCCACCGGTTCACGCATTCAGTTCACGTATCCAGCACGACCCGCGCGAACCACCCGTCATCACGGAGCTCGACCGTAAACGCGTAGAGCGTCACCGCTTTGACGTCCACGCCATAGCAATGTCGCTCAGGATCGAGCGTCTCTCCCACAATCTCCGCCTCCAGGCGATAAGAGGCGCCTCGACCCGCCCGGACTCCGGGTTCACCCACCCCGGCGGAGCTTTCTTCGGCATCCACGCGCCCATCCTGGCCCGGACCAACCCCATCCGTTACCGGCGTGGAGTCCGGCGCAGGCGCGGAGCCTCCGTCAAGCTCGAGCTGCCCGAGCCGATAGACGCGCTCTTCCGCGTCTTTCCGGTAGAGAAGCTCGCCCAGGAATTCAAAGAGGAGTAGCTCAACCGAATCGCTTTCGAGCGTTACCACCTCCCGGGCGTCCGAACGGATCTCCTCCGGGTTCTCAACCAGAAAGCTCAACGTAACGTCCCAACACTCGCGAAAGAGCGCCGTCAGGTCGCCTGCCCACGCCTCGAAGGCCGCGTCGTACGTTGTCTCATCGCCGAGTATGCGATGCGGCACGCTCTACCCCTTCACGTTTCCAACCGGCACGAGTCGTACCACTTTTCGGCTCAATCCCCCCGCTTCCGCTGCGTCCACCACCTCGTCGATGCTCTTATACGCACCGCCGGCTTCTTCGGCTAACCCTGACATCGATTTGGCGCGCACGTAGATCCCGCGCGAGCGCATCTTGTTCTGGATATCGGCGCCTTTGTAGGTGCGCTTTGCCTGACGCCGTCCCATCGTACGGCCGCTTCCGTGCGCAGTCGTATAGTACGTCGGGGCACCGCTCTCCGCGCCAACCAGCAAATACGAGCCGGTCTCCATGCTGCCGCCGATGATCACCGGTTGTCCGACCGTTGCGTACTCCGGCGGAATGTCGCTCATGCCCGGGGCAAACGCACGCGTCGCCCCTTTTCGGTGTACGAGGAGCTCCATCTCATGCCCCTCTACCCGGTGGCGCTCTACCTTGGCGGTATTGTGGGTGACGTCGTAGATCTGGTGCAGGCCGAGCTCCTCCGGCGCCTTCCCGAAGAGCTCCGCAAACACTTCCCGGATCCGATAGAGAATCAGCTGGCGGTTGGCAAAGGCCATGTTTACCGCGCACTGCATCGCGGCAAAGTAGTCCTGTCCTTCCGGCGAATGGAACGGCGCGGCCGCCAGCTCGCGGTCGCGAATCCCGAGGCCGTACTCGCTGTTCATGACCAAGATGAAACGCTGGAGATAGTCCGTCGCGACTTGGTGGCCGAAGCCACGGCTTCCGGTGTGGAGCATCAGAAGCACCTGATTCGGGCGATCGATACCGAGCGCTCGGGCTGTCTCCTCGTCGGCGATGTTCTCGGGCTTCGCCACCTGGACCTCCAGGTAGTGATTGCCCGAGCCCAGCGTCCCTACCTGCTTGTAGCCCCGCTCCACCGCCTTCTCGCTCACGGTGGAGGCGTCCGCGCCGGTCATACAGCCGCCCTCTTCGGTACGGCGAAGGTCCTCATCCCATGCGTAGCCGTGTTTCCAGCACCACGCCATGCCTCCTTCGAGGAGGTCCCGAAACGTATTCCGGGATATCGACAGCAGTCCCGACCCGCCGACACCGGCTGGGATCCGCTCGAAGAGAAGATCCACGAGCTTCTCCAGGCACGGCTCGACCTCGTCCCACGTGAGGCTCGTAGCGACAAGCCGCATGCCGCAGTTGATATCGAACCCGATCCCGCCGGGCGATATCACCCCATCACGGGTGTTGAATGCCGCAACGCCGCCGATCGGAAAGCCGTAGCCGCGATGACCGTCGGGCATGCAGTACGAGTAGCCGACGATCCCCGGCAGGCACGCCACGTTGGCCGCCTGCTGGAAGACCCCTTCATCCATCGCTTCCAGAAGGCCGGGCGTGGCGTAGATCCGTACCGGCACGTTCATACCGTCCTGAAAGGTCGGCGAAAGCTCCCACAGCGCGTCCCCAACTTGCTTCACGAGCCCCTTCATAGCCATTACTCATGGTAACGCGAAGCACGCCGAACGCCTACCGTCGCCCCCGGCTCGAGCTCGAGGCGCTGCCCATCGATCTCGAGCGAGACGCTCGCGCTGTTCTCCGGCGCGGCCCGCACCGCGACTTCTTCGCCGGTAACCGTGGCGCGGATCCGCCGGCCACGCACCACCAGCGGGAATGCGAGCTTCCGCCACCCCGCCGGCAACCGCGGCGCCATCACGACCCGGTCCTCCTCGATGCGCACGCCACCGAACCCGAAGACCGCCACCTGCCAGGCTACGCCGCTCGCGGCGGTGTGGATGCCGCCGATGAACGTCCCCCCGCTCACCGCCTTGGAGATGTCGAAGAGGTCAACCGTACATGAGCGCATGAAATAGTCGTATGCGGCATCCACGCGCCCGATCCAGGCCGCCACCATGGCGTAGACCGAGAAGCTCAGGCTGCTTCCGTGCTGCGTGCGCGGCTCGTAGTAGTCGTAGTTCGCTTCCATCGTCGGCGTGTCGAACTCCGCGGGGTGGAGGGCAAAGAGCTGCGCCACATCCGCCTGCTTCGACACCTGCGTATGGACCGCAACGCCGTTCGGCCATCCCCAGTACTCGCCCGGGTCCAGGAGCCGCTCCTCCAGCGCGGCAGGACGCGTGTCCTCCAGCGCGAAGAACCCGTCGAACTGCTCGATAAGCGACGTTTCGGGGTCGGGCGATTTCACGTAGATCCACTCGGCCATGTCGCGCCACTCCTCGATCTCGGCATCGCGGAGGTCGAGCGTGCTCCGAAGCTCCGCAAGTCGCTCAGGCGCCCGCTCCGCCAGGAGCGCGAGAACGCGGAGCGCCGCCCGAAGCGCGTAGCGCGCCTGATAGCACGTGAACGGGTTGTTGTCGACGTTCTCGTGGTACTCGTCCGGGCCGAGCAAGCGGATGTACTCGTAGCGCCGGCGCGCCGGGCTCCAGTGGGCGCGGCTCCAGAGGAAGCGCGCAACCTCAAAGAGAATTTCCGCGCCGCGCTCCGTCATGAACTCGAAGTCCCCCGTGACCACGTAGTAGCGCCACACCGCGTACGCGATATCGGGGCTCACGTGGATCTGCCAGTCGTTGAAATGGTTCCGGATCGGGCGGCCGGTAAGGACGTCGCGAAAGAAGAACGAGGGGCAGATCTCCCGGCCCGTATCGCCACTCACCCATGCGTAGAACGCCCCGTGGTAGCCGAGCGCGCGCGCTTTTTCCCGGGCGCCGGCGAGCGTCCGGTGGCGATAGGTGAGTATCCGGCGTGCCACTTCCGGCTCGGTATGGACGTACACCGGCACGTTAAAGATCTCCTGGTCCCAGAAGGCCGCTCCCTGGTACGCCTGGCACGAGAGTCCCCGTGCGCCGATCGGCAGATGATCCGCGTGGCGTGGAGTAGCGATGAAGTTCTGGTATTGGCAGTAGCGGAGCACCGCCTGTGCCGCGGGATCGCCCTCCACGGTGACGTCGGTGCGTTCCCACATCCGGTCCCATACCCGCCGGTGTTCGGCGAGAAGCTCCTCGTAGCCTTTCCGCCGCGCCGCGGCAAGCGACCGGCGTACCGCCGCGTCCGGATCAGCCGTATCGTTCCCGCTATAGACCGCCATGTGCTGCTCGAAGGCGATCTGTTCGCCCGGCTCGAGCTCGAACACGTAAACGCGATATATCCCGCGCTCTTCTTGCACGCCGGCCGCCTCGACCGGCTTTGCTCCGGTCATCCGGATCGAGCTTCCAACGCAGACCGGTACCCCTCGCTCTTGCGTGACCACCCGCATCGTAAGCAGTCCGTTGTCGCAGGCGTTCTCCCCTGTGCCGGCGGTGCCCGCCGCCGTGTCAGGGTTCGCCTCCGGGTCGGCCTGACCGGCGGCTCCCAGCCTGCCGGCGGCCGCTCCCTCTCCGGCAGCCGATCGCTCTCCGGCGGGCGTCCGCTCTGCGGCAGCCGGTCGCTCTCCGGATGCCGCCCGACCGGCGGGCGCCTGACCGCCTCCGGGAGTCTCCCGTACCGGCTCCGCACTCGACTCGTAGGAGGAGAAGTGCTCGCCGTTGAGACTCCAGACCTCCCCATCTATGCCTACGACAAGGCGAACCCGCGCCCCGCTCCGAACGCCACGCTTGCCACTCGCGCCCGAGCCGGGCACCTCTTCGGCGCTTCCCCGCTCCCCCTTCCCCGGGAGCCCCTTCGAAGACTCCTTCGGGCCCGTCTTCCGGGGGCCGCCATTCACATTGCCCACTCGGAGCTCATAGCGCGCGCAGATCAGGTGCAGATCTTCATAGCTTGCAAACCGCTCGTCCCGGATCGAGACCGATGCACCCGGCGCTCGCTCGGCCCGCGCCGGTTCATCGAGCTCCGCGTCATCGAGCTCGTGGTGCTCGCGAGCATGGGCATCCGGTGTCTCGCCCCCGGGCGAGAAAGCCTCGGGGGGCACTTCGAGCGTGACGGCCCGGCTCTGCACGCCGTACCGGAAATCCAGCTCACGGCGGTAGGAGGCCACTGTCGCAGGCCCGCCGGGGAGAAGCGACAGCGGGATACCCTGGGACCCGGAGTCCAGGGAGTCTCGGGCGGCGGCGGCATCACCGGCGGCGCCGGCGGCTCCGGCGCCTACCGTGGGTCTGCCTGCCGGAGGTGCGCTTTCCGGGGGTGTCCCTTCCGCGACTCCGGTACCTTCCGGGGGTGCCGTTTCCACGGCTCCGGAGTTTCCCGACGCGCCCTCCTCTCTCGCTCCGTCCACCAGCTCGGCCCGGGCAAAAAGCCCGTTGGGAACCGTGCAGAGCTCGGTCCACGTTCCGTCGGCGTTGTCGTAGGTATCCGTTACGACACACCCTACGTACTCCGACTTCGTCCACTCGGGGAAGGTCCCCCGATAGCCAAGGTAGCCGTTGCCGGTCATGAACTTGCTGCCGTTTGTCACCAACTGCCCGGGGTCGAAGCGGTGTTCACGGATATTCCACCCGCTGTCCGTGCTCAGGTTGTCCTGCAACTGCATAGCCACTCCTCCTCAAGGCGGCCATTCTATCCGCGCCCGGACGTGTGTTCAACAGGGTCAAGCAAACGTGCAGAGAGAGCGAAAGGTGGTGGGCGTCTCAGCTCTGCGTGCCGGAACGGAGTTTCTCTACGAACCGCTCGATTGCCTTGCCGGACAGACCGGCCTCTTCGGCGGCCGCCCGGAGAGCCGCGTCATCGATCCCTTCCGCGCCTCCGAGGAGCGAGCGCACGGCATCGAGCTCGCGGCCGGAGAGCGAGACCGCCTTCCGACGGTGTTCCTCGAACGCCTCACACGCAAGGGGCGCGACGCGCCGCGCGATGTCGAGGATCACCTCGGCGTAGGCGCGGATCTCGTACTGAGCGTGAGGATCGAGCCGCAGCTCCAGGAAGTGAAAGAGATTGTGGAGATCGATCTGCCAGTACCACTGCGTATAGAGGCTCAGCGGGAGATTGATGCGGGCGACCTCACGCGCCAGTCCGCGAGAGATCTTATCCTCGTACCGCTCGTAGGCCGCCCGCTGTTCGGAGGCCAGCTCATTGCGCAGCTCGCCGCTCACTTCCGGCGGGAGTGGATCGTGGTCGCGGCCCTGCCGGTTCGTCGTGCTCTGCGCGTTGATATGCGCTGAATCGGGCAGGTAGAACTGGTCCTCCATCACGCTGTAGCGGCCCGAGATCTCGTTCAACCGCGCGGTCCGGTGCCGCACCCATTGCCGCGCCACGAACACCGGCATCTTGGCGTGGAAGGTCAGTACGACCTGCTCGAAGGGCGAGGTATGGCGGTTTCGCATGAGATAGTTGATCAGCCCGCGATCCTGCCGGAACGTCTTAGTCCCCCCGCCATAGCTCACCCGGGCCGCCTGGACGATGCGCGCATCGCCGCCCAAGTAGTCCACGAGTCGCACGAACCCGTGGTCGAGCACTGAAAACTCCTGGTCCACAATCGCATCCGCTTCCGGTACCTGTACGCGTGCCACTACTCTGCTCCTTTTCTGTTGGTAAGCTACCCTGTCGATTCGCCGGCCTGTCGATTCGCCGGGGTGTCGATGCGCCGCGGCGGCGCTACTCCACGATGAGCTCCGGGTCGTCGTAGCCGCGCGGAAAACGTCCGATGTGCTCGATTCGGGTGCGATAGAACTCCTCCCACCCCTCCTCCTGCGGCAGCTCCAGGATCGTCTCCATGAAGCGCGCGCTCACGCCCCCTTCCGGCTCCTGATAGTGCGTGATGAGCACCGGATCTACCGCCTCTACGGACGCCCCGCGATCGGTGACGGCTACCGCCGCGCGGAACACAGCCGAATCGCCTGCGCGCGCAAGCGGCCTCATGGTCTCCTCCGGATCCACCGGGATCGTCTGGCCGCTTATGAAGTTCGCCATACTGTACATGACGAGCGCACGTCTCCCGTCGTCGCGCTCGATGAGCTCCCACGGCTGCAGGGTGTGCGAGTGGTGCCCCCAGACGATGTCGACCCCACGCTCCACCGCGCTCCGGTAGAACTCCACCGTGCGCGGGTGCGGATGGTGCTCATACTCGATTCCATCGTGGAAGCTCAGGATCGTGAGATCGTACTCCGCGCTCTCGGCCTCCAGGAAGCTCAGAAACTCCTCCAGGTCGGCACCTTGGTTCCTCATGATCCCGGTGTTCACGAGGTACGTGAGCTCCGCCCCCTCCGCCACGTTCACGAATCCGCTCGCCGCAACGAAGCCGATCCGGTACTCCGGATGCTCGATCTCGGTGACCTCGAAGGAACCGTCCGGCTCCTCGCGAATCCCCGAGTACGCGATCTCGTGCTCCCGGGCGAGGCGGCGCATGCTTTCCGCGGTGGCATACACTCCCGATCTCCCCAGGTCCGTCGTATGGTTGTTGGCGAGCGAGAACACGTTCATCCCGCCGGCAATAGCCGCCTCGAGGAGCTCCGGGTGCATGTTGAAACGCGGAAACGTCCGCCACGGCTCGTCCGGATCCACCGCGGACTCCACATTGCCAAAGGTGAAGTCGGAGGCGTGGAACAGCGGCGCCACCTCCTGAAATATCCGGCCATGGTCCTCCATGCGCGCCACGACGTCGTGCGGGATGATGTCTCCCACAAAGCTCAGCCGGAGCGGCCGCTGCTCCTCTGCGACAAGCTCCGCTGCCGGGAAGAGAAGGACACACAGAGCGACGGCCCAGAGCCGTAACGCGACGGCGTTCCTTACGGAGCGCCGCGGAGGCTCCTCCGTTATGCGACCAAACCGTGCAAACATCAGCGCCATTATGCGCGGTATGGCGTCCGGCCCGCAACGCCCACAACGCCGCCGATTCCGAATGCGGCTTCGGCTCCGATTCCGGCCCCGGCGCCGGTTCGGGTCCGGGCTTCGGTCCGGCTTCCGGTTCGGGTTCGAGCTTTGGGTCGGGCCTCTCGTCCCACCCCTACTCCGCTCCAGTTTCCAAGGGTTCGGCCCGGTTTGCGCGTACTAGAGGGTGAAGAACGCTGAAGACGCAGCCCCGGGGCGACCTCGCCGGGGCTCTTCGGACGGGCTTGCCATAGCCGCGCAGGCAAAGCGCGGTGTATACTGTGAATGTCATGGGAGACGCCATGAGCGATATCATCCAGATCCTCGAGCACGAGCTTGAAAGCGCGGTCCAAGTCAAAGACAAGCACGCGTTGCACCGCTATGTCACCATTCTCGTAGACCGCATGGCGGGTCGCAAGGACCAGGAGGCACACCAAGCCAGGATGGAATCCCGCATCGGTGAGCTGCAAGCCGATGTCGGCGGAGTTCGTAGCGACGTGAAGCTTATCGCGGAACGGATGGAACAGGGCTTTGCCCGCATGGACGAACGCTTCGCGGCGATGGACAAGCGCTTTGAAGAGATGCAAGCGCAGATGGACAGGCGCTTCGAGCAGGTCGACAAACGCTTCGAGGAGATGCAGGCACACTCGGACAAGCGTTTCCAAGACATGCAAGCGCACTCCGATCAGCGATTCGAGGATATGCAGGCCCATACCGACCGGCGCTTTGCGGATATGGGCAGGCGATTCAACACGCTCGTGGTACTCAGCACGACGTTCTTTTTGGCGTTGGCCGGGATGATGACGGTCTTGCGGCTCTTTGCATAACGGCTTCCGCGAACGCACCGGCTACGAGAGGGTAGCGGAAGACCGCGAAGGGCGCGCAGGGCGGCGCGGAGCAGAGCCCGATAAGCGCGCCCTGGTGCCGAAGGCACGCGGGCTGGAGCGAGGGAGAGACTTCTCCCTCACGGATCTTCTCGAAAGCTTTCGTCGCCGGCTGAGCGGGAATCTCTGAGCGCCGCTTCGGCCTTTGCCTCCTGCGCTTCTGTCGTTATCCTATGAGCATGAAGCTACTCTGCGCTACCGAGGATCGTGGAGCACATCGTGCGCACCGGCGGGACGCAAGCACGTGGACGGATTCGAGCTCAAACAGAAAGGCGTTCCCGTCACCGGGAGTCTCGCCGGAGCGTGCTGAGCTCCTTCTTGGGCTGCGAGAGGGCTCGGACACGCTGCGCGCTTCGGCCGTGGCCGCGATCCTCATAGCCGCGGCGCTCCTCTTCCTGCCGGCGACTTCGGCGTTTGCCCAAGAGCATCCCGGAGAGGAGTATCTGCAGATAGAAGCGGTAGAAGACGACGACCACGTCTACCACGTCGTCGCAACGGCAAACCATGTCGTTCCGCTGTGGATCAATCTGGAGTTCACGGGTCTAGCCGGCTTGCAGCCCGATGCCGAGCCGCCGATACGAACGGAGATTCCGCCGGACGCGCAGGAGGAGCACCTCGTCACCCTCCGTCCGGAAGAAGACGCACGGCACCTGTCGTTCAGCTTCGAGTACCGCTTCGCCCGCGGCAACCCGCACGAGGTAGAGCACGACGACGACCACGTGTACCTGTTTCCTTTCGAGCACGGGCGCAAGTACCGGCTGGATCAGGGCTACTACGGTGACTATACCCATCACGGGGAAAACACCTATGCGCTCGACTTCAACATGGAGGAGGGCACGCCGGTGCATGCTGCTCGCGGTGGTACCGCCATCGAGGTAAAGGAAGGCTCCACCGTGGGCGGGCCGAGCCCGCGCTACGCGGACGACGCAAACTACATCTTCATCCGGCATGACGACGGGAGCGTCGGCAACTACGTCCATCTCCAGCACGACGGCGCCCTCGTCGACGTGGGAGACGAGGTGGAGGCCGGCGAGCAGATCGGCCTGAGCGGCAACACCGGGCAGAGTAGCGGTCCGCACCTGCACTTCGACGTCCGTGTCCCCAAGGAAGACGGCCGGATGCAGTCGATCCCCACCGAGTTCCGCAACCACGACGGAGAGGCAGTTCAACCGGAAGAGGGTAACTTCTACTATGCCGACCACCCCGGCGGGCCGGAGTTCGATGTCGTCCTGGGCGAAGACCTCGAGCCTGCGGATTTCGCCGACTACGAAGAGCCGGTGGAGCGAACGGATGCGCTGGACGCGCGCTTCGACGAGATCGACAATGTCCGGGTGCTCTATCTAGCGAACGGGTACAGCCGCGCCGTTGAAGTGACGGTGAACCTGCAGCTTTCCGGCATCGGAAGCAGCGAAGGCCGGGAGGTACGGCTGGAAATTCCGGCGGAGACCGAAGTATTCGCTTCGATGCTCCGGCCGGCGGACGGCGCGGCAAGGATGCAGTACGGATATCAGCTACAGTACCGATTCGTGGAGTGAGAGCTGGGCAGGCGGCGCCGGCTCCGGGAGTGAAAAGCGGCCCGGAGTGGCGCCGAAGGGCCGGAAGCCGCGGAGACCGGCTGCCGTGCCGCGCACGCCGAGAGCACAAGGGGCGCCGGCCACTCCCCGTTTTGCATCACGCCCGGGCGACACCGTTCGTTCGCATCGCCACGTATCGGTAGCAGCGGGGAGCGGCGGCAAGCCCGCGCTGATAGCTGCGGGCGGTGCGGTCACTCGATGACGCGGAAGGTGGCCTCTTGATCGTCGGCGTCGATGAAGCCGACGGCGCGAATGAGCATATCTCCGCCGTCTTCCTTCATGTAGAAGACCGCGTCAAAGAGGAACTCATCCTCATTATCCATGACCCGGCCGTGGGCTTCGGTCACGATATCGCCTGAGCCGTCTTTGTCGTATTCCCGATCCTCGCGGCGCCGGTTCTCCGTGAACGAGAGCGGCGTGTTGGGCTGTTCCCAAGCCGAACCTCTCCACGTGTCCGGGTTCCGCGCCAGTTCACTCGCGTCCGGATGGAAGTGACGAGTGTACAGTCGCTCAACGTCGCTGTCACCGAATCCCTCATCCGCCGCCGCCGACACATCCACCATGAAGCGGTCGATGCGACGTTCGATGTCGTCGCCGCGGAGAAGCGCCAGCAACGGATCACACGCCGCCAGTGCGGCGATCGCGGCGCCGACCAACAGCGCTTGAAATACGGTTCGATATCTCATTCTCAGCTCCTCCTTGAACCGCGGGTGTGGCGTTCTCCCGTACGGTCATGTCCGCTCTGTTGCGCCGAACCACAGCTCGTGAACCCCGGGCAACACGCCTTCGGGGTTCCGGCAGCCCGAGCGCTTGGCGCCTGAGCGAGCTCGGCCCGGTACACCGGTATCGGGCCCGCCACCATCCCTACAGCCGAAAGATAATACACGCGGCCACGCGGGTGATCCAAACTCGCGCGATTTGCGCTCATATGTCCAGCCGCGACAGGTGCGGAACGAACACGTCCCGGAAATACTCCACGGTCCGCTCGTGTTCCTCAATGTAGTTCCGATATAGCTCACGATCGGGGCGAGTTATGTAGCGAGTACGGACCAGCACATAGATCCGTCCGGCCACGTGCCGGCGGAGCGAAAGCGCGGACAGCGTCCAGTACCGGACGTTGAGACGAAGGTTGGAGGTCCGCACCTCCTTGGGGAGCACTTCTTCGCGGTAGAACTCGTTGGCGGGCTCCCGTCCTTCCTCCGCCTCGATGCGCCGCCGCTCTTGGCGGAGCTCTTCCAGCCGTTCGCGGCTCTCACGCCACGCCTCTTCCCACGGACGTAGCTCAGCGGCCAGCTGCTCCATCCGGGTTCGCACCGCCTGGATACTCCCCAGTGGGTCGTCAAGGACCGCTCTTGTCCGTTCGGCGTTCCAGTCGCTGAAGTCCAAGACGTCGCGGTCGACCTCGACCGGCTCCCCGGGCTCGAGGCCGGGCCGTACCTCTACTCCCTGGCCGTCCCGGAGTTCGACTTCCTCTGTCGCCCCGCGCACGGCAATGACGCCCCGCTCGACTGCAAAGAGCGCAGTGCCGTCATCGCCGGCAAACACGTCGAACTCGGTTCCCCGGACACCGGCCACGGCGGTTCCGGTGCCGACGCGCTGCTCCCGCCCGGTGAGCTGGTCTATCCGGTAGCGGACGTGTCCCCGGGCATTGCTGTACCCGGTATTCTCCTTTTCTCCTTCGTCGTCGGCATACCGATCGATTCGAAACACCGTCTCCGGATGGACGGTTGCAAGGTTGCCGCCCGGAAGCCGGAGCTCGACCAGATCGTGCGGCCCGGTACGAACCGACTCACCCGGGCGTACCCGGTCACCGAAGTCCAGCTCCCGGGTGGTACCACCGGAGGTGCGAAGCTCGGGGTAACCTTCCAGGTACTCGACTTCCGCTTCTTCCGCGGCTGCGACTCCTACAGAGAGTACTGCGCCGAGGAGCAAGACGGCGAACGGGATCTTCTTTGGCACGCGTCGTGTCATAACGGTCCCGTGAATCCTGGTGAGCATGCGTCGTGTCATAGCGGCCCCGTGAATCCTCGGATGTAAGGAGCGCCGTTCCGGTCTCCATCCATGAGAAAGAGATACGTCGCCGCCCTTCCACGCACGGTGACGAGACGCGCCTCCTCCCCGACATGTTGCTCGAAGAACCACTCTACCTCTTGGTTGTCCGCGAACCGCAGGTAGCTCTCTCCGTCGACGGCGTCTACCGACTGGATGCGGAAATCACCAAGGACGAAGTCTCCTTCCCGGAGTCCGCGCCAAAGCGCGTGCACGTCGGTGCTCAGCTCGACGATCTCTCCGTCCAAAAGGAACGGTCGAGCGGAAGCCTCGGTCAGGGTTTGAGCATCCGCCTCGTCGATCAACGACAGCGTCTCGGCGACGGCTTCTTCCTGCTGCGCCGGTGGAACGGTTGCGCACGCCACTACGAGAAGTACAAAGGCCAAGCTGCTCACTACCGCGCGCATCCACGTTGATATCATGCCCGAATACTATTGCGCGCCGCGGCAAATTTCAACCTTTCAAGCGTCTTCGCCCAATACTTTCGTTGACCACGACCGGCGACCCTCGTTAGTCTGAGTACATGAGTAAGCTTTCACAAGAAGCCTGCCGGGCATGCCGGGGTGGCGAACCTCCCGTGGGCGAGGATGAGCGCGCACTGTTGTCCGCCGACGTACCCGAATGGGAGGTCATCGAACGAAACGGCATCCCCAGACTGAGACGGAGCTACCGGTTCTCCGGCTTCGGCGACGCCCTCGAGTTCGCCTACGCAGTCGGAAGAGCAGCCGACGAGCAAGACCACCACCCCAGAATCGTTCTCCAGTGGGGCAAGGTAACGGTCGATTGGCATACGCATGCCATAGGCGGGCTCCACCGAAACGACTACGTTATGGCAGCCAAGTGCGACGACCTGTATACTGCTCGGTGACGCTCCACGAGCTTCCGAGGTTAGCGCTGATGCCCCTTTACTCACAGTCGGCCGGCAAACACCCGATCTACCCTGCGGACTCATGGATACCTGGGGGAGAAGACACTCAGTCGAGGGTCCGGCGGCACGCAGCAGCGCTTGCCTCCGTCACGGCTCGCGGCCTCCCGGGAACCGCGGCCCAACGCGAGATGGCTCCGCCCGGTCACGAGCCTGAGCGCCGTGCCCCCGAGGGCACGGATTATCCGCATGCACGGAATAGCGCGGTGCTGCTCGCTCTCTGTCCCGGTTCCACGCGCGACGAGTGGTACGTGGCGGTCATCGAGCGCATTGACGACGGCGGCGTCCACGCCGGCCAGGCGGCGTTCCCCGGCGGGGCCCACGAGCCGCCGGAACGCTTCCCGGAGGAGACTGCGCTCCGCGAAGCGCACGAAGAGATCGGCCTCGATCCGCGGTTGGTTACCGTCGTCGACTCACTCACGCCCCTCTATATCCCGGTGAGCAACTTTCTGGTGGTTCCGGTGGTTGCCTGCGTAGCGGCGTTTCCGCCGCGCCGCCACGCGGCGGCCGCCTCCGTCTCCGCGCGCTCCTCCGCCTCCGCGGTCGATATGCCGCCGCACATGAGCCTTGCGGTGCCGTCCAACGGAGAGGTAGAGCGCGTTGTCTTTGTCGCCCTAGAGCACCTTGCGCGGTACCGGACCACCGGACTGTTCCGTGCTCGGCGGGGGACGCTGAGAGCGCCCTGTTTCCAGCTCGCCGCCGAGACGGTTGCCGGCTGCGCGTCGGACTTCTCCGTCTGGGGAGCCACGGCTATGATCCTCAACGAGCTTCTCCGGGTGCACGAGGCGGCCCTTGGCGAGGAGACTACGGGCGGGCCGCACGGCGCGTCGCCGGGTTGACGTACCGCGTGAGGCGAAGACTGTTGTCGCGGCGAGCAGGGCCCAGGCGGCACCGCGCAGGCGCGTGCGGTCCGGCGGGGAGCAGGCGGGCGGAGCTTTGCCCATGGTGGGGGAAGCGGAAGACCGCGAGGGGCGTGCCGGGCGGAGCGTGAGCGGAGCCCGATAAGCACGCCCCGGTGCCCGAAGGGCGCGCGGGCTGGAGCGTGGGGGATACTTCCCCCAACAATCTCTGCCTCACCGTCCGGAGACGGCGGCGGCGGCGGACGGTCGATGGAAGCGGACGGCCGGCGGCGCCCCGGCCTACTTGGCGTATCCGAAGATCCACAACAGAAAACAGAATCGGAGCGCGAGCTCGCGGAGATGCTCGAACCGGCCGCCGGGACCGGCATGGCCTGCGCTCATGTTGGTGTGGAGAAGGAGCGGGTTCCGGTCGGTCTTGGTTGCGCGGAGCCGGGCTACCCACTTGGCGGGCTCCCAGTAGGTGACGCGCGGATCGGAGACGCCGGCGGTGACGAGTATCGGGGGGTAGTCCTGAGGCCTCACGTTGTCGTAGGGGGAGTAGGAGGCGAGGAGATCGTAATCCTCCCGGCGCTCGATCGGATTGCCCCACTCAGGCCATTCCGGCGGGGTGAGCGGAAGGGTCTCGTCGAGCATGGTGTTGAGAACGTCCACGAACGGGACTTCGGCCACCGCGGCTCCGAAGAGCTCGGGGCGCATGTTCAGGACCGCCCCGATGAGCATGCCGCCGGCGCTTCCGCCGCCGATCGCGATCCGGCCGCGGCGGCCGTAGCCACAGTCCGCGAGATGCTCGGCGCACGCGATGAAATCGGTGAAGGTGTTCGGCTTCTTACCGAGCTTCCCCTCCTGGTACCAGCGGGTGCCGCGGTCCTTGCCTCCCCGGATGTGCGCGATCCCGACGACGAAGCCCCGGTCGACGAGCGAGAACCGATGGGGGCTGAACGCCGCGCCGGCAACGATTCCGTACGCGCCGTAGCCGCCGAGAAAGACCGGCGTCTCGGGGCCCGGCTCGGCGTCACGGCGCCGGAGGAGCGAGACGGGGACCTGCTCTCCGTCGGGCGCGGGGGCGTAGAGGCGCTGCACGGCGTAATCGTCGCGACGGTGGCCGCTGGGGATCTCCTGCTCCTTCCGCAGGACCCGCCGGCCGGTGTCGAGCTCCTCCTCGTATACGCGTTCGGGGGTGCTGAGCGAGCTATAGCGAAAGCGCAGCCATCGCGTCTGGAACTCGAATCCGGGCTCGATCGCGGTCCAGTAGACCGGCTCGTCGAAGGCGAGCTCCCGCTCGCTGCCGTGCCGGAGGTCGCGGATCACGACGGTCGGAACCGCTTCCACAATCTCCTGCCGCACGAGGTATCCGGAGAGACATGCGACGCTCGATATCATCCGTCCCGGGCGGTGGGGCACGAGCTCGCGCCAGGTATCGCGCGGCGCACCCGGTGCGCGGCCTTCCACCGGCGCGGTAACCACCCGGTAGTCGGGCGCCCCGCCGTCGTTGGTCCGGATAATCCAGCTGTCCTCGTGGTGCGTTACCTCGTACTCGACGCCCGCTTCCCGCGCGGCTAAGAGCCGCGGCGGAGCGGTGGGCTGGGTGACGGGGATGTAGCGGTACTCGTCGGTGGTGTGGTTGCGCGTGCGAATCAGGATATAGCGCCTGCTCTCGGTCTGTTCGAGCGAGACGAAGAAGCCGGGGTCCGGCTCCTCGTATACGAGAACGTCGGCGGATCGGTCCGCACCGAGCTCATGGCGGTACACTTTGAGCGGCCGGTACTCGTCGTCCAACGCGACGTAGAAGAGCGTGGGCGGGGCAGGGCCGGGCGTGGCAGCCGGCCCGGCGGTGGCAGCCGGCCCGGCGGTGGGGGCCGGCCCGGCGGTGGGGGCCGG